>JBAWHL010000371.1:0-20426 GCA_049593815.1 Ilumatobacteraceae bacterium
GTCCTCGTCGTCGTGGTCCTAGTCGTCGTGGTCCTCGTCGTCGTGGTCCTCGTCGTCGTCGTGGTCGTCGTGGTCCTCGTGGTCGTCGTGGTCCTCGACCGCCAGCGGCCGCAGGTCGGCGCCGAGTCGAACGACGGTCACACCGCCGTCCTCGACGGCACTGATCGTGTCCTCGAGAGACTCTTCGAGGACGAGCCCGTTGGCGACGATCAGCGAGGCGTTCTCCATCGTCTCGCGATCGCGCAGTGATGGTTCGAACGAGTGCGGATCGCCACCGATCGGGATGATCGTGTCGACGTCGGCGAGGCCGTCGCAGGCGACGTTGGCGGTCACGTCGGCCCAGATGCTCGTGGTGGCGACGACGGTCGGCGCATCGGACGACGATGCGCCTCCGTCGCTCGTACCGCACGCGGTGAGAAGGAGGGCGGCGAGGGCGCCAACGGACAGGGCGGGGGACACGAGGGACGGCATGTTGGCCAGCATACTGAGAATGGATCTCATTATCTACTCAGCTACGCTCTGTCGGGTGGAGTCCGCAACAGTGATTGCCCGGTTCGATGACGTGTCGGTCAAGTACAGCGACGTCGTCGCGCTCGACGCGACCACGACGACCTTCGAACGCTCGACTTCGATCGCGCTCGTCGGTGCGAACGGCAGCGGCAAGAGCACCATGTTGAAGCTCTTGGCCGGCTTGACGGAGCCGACGACCGGCACGGTGACCCGGGCACCTGGCGTCGATGCGGCGTTCATCGCACAGCAGCACGGACACCATGACTGGATGCCACTCTCGGTCGACGAAGTGCTCCGCATGGGGTGTTACCGACGACGAGGCCTCATCGGTCGGATCACACGCGCTGACCGTGCCGAGGTGCGGTCGGTGGCCGAGCGACTCGATGTGAGCGACCTCCTTCGCCGCTCGTTCAGCGAGTTGTCGGGCGGGCAACGGCAACGGGTGCTGGTGGCGCAGGCACTCATCGGGGCGCCCTCGCTGCTCCTGCTCGACGAGCCGATCACCGGGCTCGACCTGCCGAGCCAGGAGGCGATCCTGGCGATCATCGACGAAGAGGTGGCCGGTGGCTCGACGGTCGTCTACTCGACGCATCACCTCGAAGAAGCCAAGCGGGCCGGTCGGGTCATGTTGCTCGCTGGTTGCGTCATCGCCGATGGACACGCGGACGACGTCCTGCGACCGGAGCACCTCGCGATGGCGTTCGGCGGCCGCCTGTTGCAGGTCGAGGGTCAGGCGCTGCTCGTCGACGACCATGGCCACGGGCACTCCCACGATCTGGGCGAGACGCACAACCACGACGACGTCGGTCACCGCCACCTCCATCAACCGGAGCATGCCGCCGAACATGGTCTTGATGCCACGACGCCGAGTCGCCACGACGGCTGACCGGGAACGCTGACCGGGCGCCTCAATGGCGCTCCGCTCGGTCCCGCCGGTGCCGGTGCGTTCGTCGGCGACTGCAGGCTGGTGACAAGGTGGGCGAATCGACGAATCGGCCACCATCGAACTGAACGACGCGTTGCGATCGAAGATCACGGCGAACCTCGAACGGCACGAACGTGTCGACCTGGAGCTCGACGGCCGACGGCATGCCGCGGTGGCGATTCTGCTGGTCGACTCGGTGTCCGGCTCCGATGCCGTCGATCCGCACCCGTCGAGCGCGGCGGGAATGAAGGTCATCCCGTCCGATGTCTCCGGTCTCGACGGCCGGATGGAAGGGGTGGCGGGAGGAGCATCGTTCGTGCTGTGCCGCCGAAGCGCAGGGCTCAACTCCCACGCCTCGCAATGGGCCCTGCCGGGCGGCCGCATCGAAGCGGGGGAAACGCCGATCGACGCCGCGCTGCGCGAGACCGACGAAGAAGTCGGGGTGCGTCTCGGCGGTGACTCGGTGCTCGGCGTCCTGGACGACTACGCCACCCGGTCCGGCTACGTGATCACGCCGGTCGTCGTGTGGGGCGGACCGGGTCTCGAGATGGTGCCGGACCCAGCGGAGGTCCGCGCCGCGTATCGCATCGGACTCCACGAGTTGACCCGCCCCGACTCACCGCGTTTCGTGACGATCCCCGAGAGTGATCGGCCGGTGGTCCAGGTCCCGCTCGGCGGTGACCTCATCCACGCGCCGACCGGCGCGTTGTTGGTGCAGTTCCGCTGGGTCGGTCTCGACGGACGTGTCAACGAACGGGTGCACGACTTCGAGCAGCCCGTCTTCGCCTGGGGCTGACGGCTTCCGGCCGGCCGTCGTCAGCGCCCGGAGTGGCCGAAGCCACCGCCGCGATCGACGCCATCGAGCGAATCGACCACCTGCCAGGCGATCGATTCGACTCGCTGGATGACGAGCTGAGCAATGCGATCACCGCGCTGAACCTCGTAGCTCGCGTCGGGATCGGTGTTGATCAGCACGACCTTGATCTCGCCTCGGTATGCGGCATCGATCAGCCCCGGTGCGTTGACGACGCTGATGCCGTGCTTGGCCGCCATGCCACTGCGCGGGAGGACGAATCCGCCGTGGCCCATCGGGATCGCGATCGAGATGCCGGTCGCCACCATCGCCCGGCCGCCACCCGCTGCGAGCGTCGCCGACTCCCTGGCGTACAGGTCGAGCCCGGCGTCGCCCTCGTGCGCGTACTCGGGCAGCGGCAGTTCGGGATCGAGTTGGACGATGGGCACCGGAAGACTCACGGCGCCCGATCGTAGGCGTTACAAATGGGGTCTGACCCCTGATGTAACGGTCACGGGGTGAGTTCGATGATGTTCCAGTCGGTGAACTCGGCGAGGTCGCACGTGTTGTCGGTGGTCGTGATCAGGATGAGCTCGTCCGCCTCCGCGACGTCGGGGAACGCGATGACGTCCTCGAAGCCACACGGAGCGAACGGGTCGCCGGCAGGAAGACGGAAGTCGGCCCGCCAGCTGTGCACCGGGCCCTTCTCGGTGGCGAGCGCGAACTCGGCGTGGTCCTGATCGTCGATCCGGTCCAGTTCCAGCTGCGCGTCCGACCACACCGGACGCATCTGGAACGACGAGTCCACGACGACCAGAACCTGCTTCGTCTCGCGGAGCGCCGTCGTGATCAGCGCGTAGCCACCGAACACGATGACGACGATGGCGAGCCAGATCGCGAGCGGCTTCATCGATCAGCCGCCGGCGTTGAACAGCGCGGCGATCTTGAACTCGACGTCCTCTTCGCTGGCATCGATGCTGGCGGCCTCGACGAGCGACGACACCCGGCCGAGTTCGTCGAGGTCGGCCTCGAACCCGACGGTGTACACCGGAATGCGCAGCCCCTCGATCACGTCATCGACGTCGTCGAAGCTGAGCCCGTCGGTCGTCTGACCGTCGGTCAGGACGACGAGGATCGGCTTGAGTTCGGGGTTCAGGGCGCGCTGGTCTTCGAGCATCTTCAACCCGAGAACGATTCCGTCGTACATGGCGGTGCCGCCGCCGGGGCTCAGGTCTTCGGCGATCGCGGCGTAGCGGGCCTGCTGGTTGAGGTCGAACTCGGCGATGTCGAGCCGCTTGACCGCGGTGTCGTAGAACTCCACGACACCGACCTCGGTCGTCGGCTTGATGAACTCACGGGCGGAGACCATCGCCTGGCGGACCGCCTGGATGCGCGTGCCCTCCATCGAACCGCTGACGTCGACCACGAACACGGTCGCAACGGGGCGGCCGCCGTCCTTCTTGTCCTTCCAGACGTTCTGCACGTCGATCAACGTGGCGCCCGAGGGCACCTGCACCGTCGGCTCGAACGGTTCGGGATCGAACCCGAACTCGGCTGCCGACTCCTCGTACTCGGGCTGCTCGGCGAAGGCGGCGAACGCCTCGAGCGCGGCGGCCTGGGAGTCGTCGAGATCGCCGACGGCGTAGAGCGGGTTGTCGTGACGCACGCCGAACGGGATGAACTCGTACCCCGAATCGAGCGAGTCGGTGTTCGTGAACGTCTGCCACTCCATCACGAAACTGTCGAGCGTGCCCGTGTCGTTGGCCACCGAGTCGCGCATCTGCAACGTGGTGAGTGCCACGAAGGGCACCTGACGTTGGAACTGTTCGAACACGCTCGCGACGTCGGGTGACGCGAGTCGGTCGGGGTCGCCGTCGGCGATGCTGTCCAGCACGGTGAGCAGGAAGTTCAGCCCCGTGCTCGACGCGAACGGATCGGTGTAGCCCATCACGAGGTCGCCGGCAATGACGGCATCGACGAGCACCTCGGGGGTCAGCTCGCCGTACGTCGCCCGGAGCTCCTCGGCGGTCTCGTCCTTCATGACGATGCCGGCGACGTTCGGAACGGTCTGGCTGCGCACCTCGGTCATCGGTTGGAACTCACTCGCCATCTCGACCCACAACTGGTTCGACGGGGAGAACGCCTGTGGCAGCTCCTGTCCGCGGGCGATGAACTGATAGCCGGTGCCCGAGGCGATGTACCGCAGGTCGACACCGACCGTGGAGCCGTCGGTCAGCTGGATGTCCTGATCGTTGAAGTCCTCCGCGACCTCTCGCATCCATCCATCGGTGCCCTGGCCCGACTTCTCGGTCGATGCCCAGATCTCGATCACTTCGTCGGCACTGTTCGGCGCCTCGACCGTGAGTTCGAAACCGTCGAGCGGAGGGAGCGTGGCGGCCAGGTCGGCGCCGGTCGGCGGCGGAATCGACGCGCTCCGCGTGACGGGCGCGTCGATCCAGTCGATGTCGTCGGCGAGCTCGTCGAGCTGGCTCGATGCTTCGGCCGGCTCCAGCGGTTCGCCGTTGTCGCTCGAACCGCAGGCTGCCGCGACGACGGCGATCGTCGCCGCGAACGCGACGAGTCGGAGCTTCGGTCGGCGGGCGCTCATCCGGTCTCCTCATCGGTCGTGGCGGTGATCGTGCCGATGTCGACGGTGCCACCCGAGTCCAGGGTGGACGTCGCGGCGCTTCCGCTCTCCATCTGTTCGATGGCCGCCTCGGTCTCGGCGGTCAGCCGGTCGAGTTCGAGGATCGTTCCCGCCATCGTCGGCAACGCTTCGCGGCGGTAGGTCGAGATCTCGTCGAGGGCGATGTCGATGTCGGCGAACGCCTTCGTGAGCGACTCCATGTCGAGCATGGTGCTCGACGCCTGCTGGTGGATCTGGGTGCCTTGCGTCTTCAGGCGTTCGGCGGTGCCGGCGATCATGGCGGAGGTCGTGGTGTTGATGGCCTCGATCTTGTCGAGCACGATCTTCTGGTGGGCGAGAGCGAGGGCCACGGTGACGGCGACCTGCAACGCACTGATGGTGACGTCGAGGGCGCGATCGACCCCGCGGATGAGCTCGCGGTTGTTGCGGATGATGATCTCGATCGCCAGTACGCCCTGCTGGTTCACGGCCAGCTGCTGCTGGAGGTCGAGCGTGCGTTGACGGAGGGCGAAGAGGATGTCCTCCTCGACGAACTGCCGGCGCGGGTCATCGGGGCCGATCTCGGTGGCGAGCTTCTCGACGACGGCGGCATCGAGCGCCTGAGCGAGAGCGATCTGGTCGGTCAGCGCGAACGTGAGCTCACGCATCTGCTTCTGATCGTCGCCGAGGGTGATGTTGTCCCGCTTGAGCTGGTCGCGGCCCCGCTCCAGTGACTGCACGATGGAGTCGATCTGGGTCTGCGAGCTCTCGTAGCGCATGAAGTAGCGCTTGAGTGGCGTGCCGACGCCCGGGATCTTGCCCACGAGTCGCGTGAACCAACCGGCCTCGGTGTCGAGCCCCGACGGATCGAGCTTCTCGACCTCGATGCGGAGGTCCGACAGTGACCTCGCGACCTCGCCCCCGTCCTCGGTGCCATGCGAGATCTCCTTCAGCGGCGCCTGCAACATGCGGCTGCGCGTCGCCGAGCGGGTCTGGAGGTCACGCCCCATCGCGTCGACGGCGTCTCGCGCAGCGGTGCGGGCCTCGTCGTTGGTCGGGTCGACCGTGAGGAGTTGTTCGACCTGTGCTCGTGCCTGGGCGCGAAGCGGGTCGGTCGGCTCGGGTTCGGGGAGGGCGAGCTCTGCGGCCGCGCTGGGAACGTCGAGCACGAGGTTCAGCACCGGTGTCGGTACGGAGGTCGGTGAGTCAGTGGTCATCGGTCGGTCCTTCTTGAGCGGTCGTGGTCACGTGGCGTAGTTGCCGGTTCGGTCGGCGAGCGCCTCGAGCTCGACCATGGCGGCGTCCGCGTCTTCGGGCTTCTTGCCGATCGGGACGTCGGCGAGTGCGGTCGTGGTCCGATCGAGTGCGGTGAGAGCGGATTCGTTCTGGGCGAGGAGCTGAGCGATCCGGCGACGTTGAGTGGAACGCAGTTCCCGACGTCGTTCGAGCGTCGCTCGCTCGCGGGTGGCGGCGTCTGCATCGCTGTCGTCGTCAGCGAGTTCGGTCAGACGCCGGTCGATGTAGGTCTCGTCGATGGTGCTGATGCTCTCCGCGGCCACCACGACCTCGTGCAGGTTGTCCAGCGCGGAGGCGAAGACCTGCTGCGACGTCGCGAGGTAGCGGGCGTAGGTGAGTTCGCCCGCATCGAGACGCCGTTGCAACACGTTGATCAGGCTCTGACGCTTCTGCAGGAGCGCCTCGAGTTGCTCCGTCGGCTGCGTGTCGCTCAACGCGTCGAGATCGGCGCGGAGCGCGGCGATCTCCTGCACGTTGACCTCTTCGACCCGGGGAATCTCGAACTGCAGCTTGGCGAGTGTGCCGGTTGCCGACATGGTGAACGGCCAGGCGAGCACCGCGAGCACGGCGAGGATCGCGAGGACGACGACCATGACCGCCGGTGGGTCGATGACCGTGAGGACCAGCCAGACGGTCGCTCCGAGGACGATCGCGGCGAACCAGGTCGGTGGGTAGGTGGCCACGGCCTTGCCCCAGCCGGTCATGGGTTCACCGTGGTCGACGTCGCGCGGTTGCTGTCGAGCCACCGCGCGGACGTCTCCCGTCGTCGGCAGGCCTTCGTGAGGCCGCTGTGCACCCACCCGATCAGATTCGACACGTCCGAGTCAGGATAGCGACCGGCAGAGATGCCTCGGTGTTGCGATACCGTCGGACCGAATCCAACACACACAGACAACACACACAGAGGAGTGTTCCATGGGAATGTTCGATTCCATCAAGTCCAAGCTCTCGGGCAACAAGCCACAGGTCAAGCAGGGCATCGACAAGGCTGCTGACGCCATCGACGACAAGGCCGGAGCGCACGCCGACAAGGTCCAGAAGGGTGCCGAGATGGCCAAGGACGCGGTCGACAAGATCCCCGACTGACCAACTCGGATGAGTGCATCGGACGGCTCGGGCCGGCCTCCATCGGTCGACTCGTTGGCGCGCCAGTTGGCGTCGTCGGGTCTGCCGCACGCGCTGTGCGTCGAGATCGCCCGCGAGGCGATCGACGCCGGCGACGTGGCGTCTGCCGCTGACCGTGCCGACGGGTTCCGTCGGACACTTCTCACCCCGGTCGTCAATGCGACCGGGGTGCTGCTGCACACGAATCTCGGTCGATCGCCGCTCGGCCACCACCAGGTTGCATCGGCGCAGACCGTCGAGTTCGACCTGGCGACGGGGGCGCGCGGGTCGCGCCAGCGGGCGGTCGGGCAGCTGTTCGCGCGGCTGTGCGGAGCGGAATCGGCGATGGTGGTCAACAACAACGCCGCAGCGGTCTTGCTGGTGCTCGCCGCGCTGGCCAACGGTCGAGACGTGCCGGTCAGTCGAGGTGAGAGCGTCGAGATCGGCGGATCGTTCCGGGTCCCCGACGTGATGGCCCAGTCCGGTGCTCGTCTGGTCGACATCGGAACGACGAATCGCACACGGTTCGACGACTATCGACGAGCGGTCGATGACACGTCGAACGATGTCGCGATGGTCCTCAAGGTGCACCCGAGCAACTATCGGGTCGAGGGCTTCGTCGAGGAGACCACGGTTCGCGAGCTCGCTGCACTCGACGTGCCCGTCGTGGCCGACATCGGGAGCGGACTGATCGATGCCAACTGTCCGTGGCTGCCCGGTGCCCCTCCGGCCTGGCTGGCGGGAGAGCCCGCCGCAGTCCAGACCATCGCCGACGGCGCGGCGTTGGTGACCTTCAGCGGCGACAAGCTGCTCGGTGGCCCTCAAGCCGGCGTCATCGCTGGCCGCGCGGACCTGGTCGAGCGGTGCCTTCGCCATCCGCTCGCTCGTGCACTGCGACCGGGTGGGCTCGTGTTGGCCTCGCTGCAGGAGATCGCTTTGGTGTACCTGCGCAAGGCAGCAGCATCCGAGATCCCGTTCTGGACGATGGTGGCCACCCCGCTGGCCGACCTCGAACGCCGGGCCGCGGACATCGTCGCCGCGATCGGTGATGTCATTCCCTCTGCGGTCGCCGTGCCGATGAATGCCGTGCCGGGTGCCGGCTCCGCTCCCGGTGTGACGATGCCGTCGTTCGGCATCGAGGTCGACGGCGACCTCCTCGACGCACTTCGCTCGCACCGGCTGCCGGTGATCGCGCGGACCCGAGACGGCCGCACGATGCTCGACCTCCGCTCGGTGACCGAGTCGCAGGACGCCGATGTCGTCGCTGCACTGCGCGCTGCCGCATCGTGACCGTCGTCGCGACCGCCGGGCACGTCGACCATGGCAAGTCGTCGCTCGTCCTCGCCCTGACCGGGACGGATCCCGACCGGTTCGAGGAGGAGAAACGGCGTGGCTTGACGATCGATCTCGGATTCGCGCACACGGTGCTGCCGTCTGGCGCCGACCTCAGCTTCATCGATGTGCCCGGGCACGTGAAGTTCCTCCGGAACATGTTGGCGGGCGTCGGCGGTGTGACGGGCTGCGTGTTCGTGGTCGCCGCGACCGAGGGGTGGAAGCCGCAGTCCGAAGAGCACCTGCGCATCCTCGAGCTCCTGGGCGTGACGTCGGGGATCGTCGTGCTGACCAAGCGTGATCTGGTCGACGACGAGACGCTGGAGGTCGCCGAACTCGACGTCTCCGAGCACGTCGAGGGCACGTTCCTCGCTGGTGCACCCGTCGTTGCGGTGTCGGCGACGACCGGCGCCGGCCTCGACGAGCTCGTCGCCTCACTCGACGCGCTCGTGGCGAGCACGGCCGCGGCGGCTGACACGGGTCGCCCGCGGATGTGGGTCGACAGGGTGTTCGCTGCGAAGGGGAGCGGCACGGTCGCCACGGGAACGCTCGTCGGCGGGACTCTGCACGTCGATCAGCAGGTCGTACTCGAACCGGGCGGGCACCCGGCGCGCATCCGCGGCCTGCAGACGGCGGGCAGCGCCGTCGATCACATCGGGCCGGGCAATCGTGTCGCGGTCAATCTCGCTGGGGTCGATCATCAGGACCTCCGCCGCGGGCACGCGATCGTCGAGCCCGATCGATGGCGGCTGACCGACCGCTTCGATGCCGCAATCCACGTGTTGGACAGCCTCGATCACGAGGTGTCGCGACGCGGCGCCTACGCGGCGTACGTCGGAGCGGGCGAGCACGCCGTCAAGGTGCGTGTGCTGGGGGCCGACGCGCTCACTCCGGGTGGCGACGGGGCGATCAGACTGTTCCTGGACGAGCCACTCCCGTTGTTGCCCGGCGACCGGTTCATCCTGCGCGAGTCCGGGCGTGACGAGACGGTCGGCGGTGGAGAGGTGCTCGACATCGATCCCGTGTTGAAGGCGTCCAAGGCGAGTCCCGACCGCTCGATCGACCGTCTCGTGCGGGAACGTGGATGGGTCACGGTCTCCGAGGTCGAGCAACTCACCGGTCTCGGCGTCGACGCGACCGTCGGTGAGTGGCTCACGACGCCCGAACTGCTGGCGGCGACCGGCGACGAGCTCGTCGTCCGAGTCGTCGATGCCGGCGCGGCCGGGCTCGACCTCGCTGCCTTCGATGAGCGTGAGCGGGCGGTGCTGCCGATGCTCGACGAGGTCGTGGTCGACGCGGGCCGGGTGCGACCCGCCGACGCGGTCGATCCGTTCGCCGACCATCCGTTCCTGGCGGCGCTGCTCGCCGGTGGCTTCACGCCGCCATCGGCAGCTGATGTCGATCGTGGTGAGCTGCGTGAACTGGTGCGGCGCGGTCACGTCGTCCAACGCGACGGGGTCCACTTCCACGAGCAGACGATCGACGCCGCAGCGTCGGTGGCGGCCGGACTCCTCGCGACGTCGCCCGACGGGTTCACCGTCGCGGCGTTTCGCGACGCGACGGGCGCGAGCCGCAAGTTCGCGCTGCCACTGGTGGCCGAGCTCGATGCTCGGGGTGTCACCCGGCGTCGCGACGACCTCCGCATCGGTGGTCCTCGACTTCCCAGCGCCTGAGACGGCGCCCACGGACACAAACCGCCGTGCCCGTTTCGTCAGGCAATTGGATAATCTCCAATCACATGGAAGTGATCCAATGAGCGACGTCGAACGACGGCCGGCAACGGACGCCGAGGTCAAGGCAATCGCCAATTCGACACGCATCCGGATCATGCGGCTCTGCCATCACGACGACTGGACGAACAAGGCGCTGGCCGATCGCTTGGAGATGGACCCCTCGACCACGCTCCATCACCTCCGAATTCTGGAGGCTGCGGGTTTCGTGGTGGCCCTGCCGCCGGTCCAAGGTCGGTCCGGTGCCTACGAGAAGCCCTATCGGTCCACGAACCTGTCGTGGCAACTGATCCTCGACGATCACCTCGAGGACGAGGAGTCAGCCGGCGAGCCTGCACCGCTGGCGGCGTTCCGTCACGAGTTCCGAGAGGCCGGGATGGACTCGAGCGTCGAGCTGACGAGGGTCCACCTCTTTCTCGACGACGACGAGGTCGCCGAGTTCGTCCGTCGTGTGCGGGCCGTCATCGACGAGTTCGTGGAGTCCAATGCGAACCGCGAGCAGCGAGACACGCCGAGCTACGGGGTCCTGTTCGCCGCACACCGCCTCGCCGACGCGCGCCGGCCGAAGTGACGTCGACCGAGGAGTCACCGACGACGCGGTCACGGTCATCGATCCGTCGCTACATCCCAGCGACGATCCTGGCACCGCTCGTGAGCGCATCGCTCGGGGTCGACGGCGGTCCCATCTTCCAGATCCTCGCCGTCGAGAACCTCGGCCTGAGCGCGACCGCGATCGGCATCGCGTTCGGGCTCGGCGTGGTGTCGCTGCCGATCCAGATCTACGCAGCTCGCATTCCGATCGAACGCGCCCGGCACAACATGCAGATCTTTCTCGCCCTCGGAGCGCTGCAGGCGTGGGTGCTCGCGTTCCTGGTCGGCGTCGGCGCAACCGGTGGTTTCGCAGCGATCGCGCTCGGCGTCACGGTCACCGCGGAGATCTCGGTCTCGGTCCTCTTCGCCACCGCATGGCAGCCGCTCCTCGCCAGCGGCCTCGACACCCACGGTCGACAGCGACTCAACTCCACCTGGCCAGCCGTCGCACGTGGTGTCCTCGCCGCTGCCCTGGTCCTCTTCGCCGCGCTCGACAGCGGTGGTCGAACCCTCTTCCTCGTCGTCATCGGCGTGCTCGCCGTCGCCACGGCCGTCGGCATGAACGCCATCGACCCGCCCCCTCGGGCGCCGCACGACGAACCGGACTCGGTCACGACCGCCGCGGCATGCTCGGCCACCGCGACCCGCCCGGCCACCTCGAGGACCGCGCTCGCACCTGCCACCCGAGTCGTGCTCGTCGTGTTCGCCGTCATCAACATCGGCGCGATCCCGCTCTGGCTCGTCTACCTCAACAAGGTGCTCTGGCCGAGCGCGGACCTCGGTGCGATCGCGGCGGTCCAGATCGGCGCCGCGATGATCGCGCTCCTCGCGTGGAAGGCCACCGACGGCGACGTCACGCGGCGGGCGCTCATCGGTGCGGGCATCAACCTTGCAGCGGTCGTCAGCATCGTGGTGCTGGACGGGCCGGTCAGCTCGCTCGCCCAACAGTCCGTGGTCGTCGTGGCGACCGCCGTCATGGCAGCCGGCGTGACCACGGCGCGACTCGCGATGGTCGAAGCAACGCACCGAGTCGTCACGCCGGCCAACACCGTTCGAGCCTTCACGCTGCTGGACGTGGTCGCCTCGACATCGCTGCAGGCCGGGCTGCTCATCGGGGGACTGCTCATCACCGCCAGCGCGGACGCCGACGCCTCGTTGACCGACCCGTACCGCGCGTTCGTGTTCGTCGCCACCGCGACGACCATCCCCGCCATCTGGTGGTTCAAGAAGACCTCGGGACAGCAGCAGGCGCTCGCTGGGCGTCGACGGATGCCCTGAGCGCCCCGTCAGGGAACGAGGACGACGCGACCGAAGGCCAAGCGGTCTTCCATGTACTGGTGGGCCTGTGCTGCCTCGGCGAGCGGGAAGGTGCGGTCGACGACGACCTGGATCTCGCCGGCCGCTGCCATGCCGATCAGGCGGTCGATGTTGTCGTAGGCGCGACGCCCGGCGAACAGTTCGGCCCCGAGGAACACCCCGGTGATCGACTGGTTGCCGCCCTTCAGTGGGCCGATGTCGACGGGCTGCGGATCGCGCCCGGCGTCGCCAACCGAGCTGATGCGCCCGCGGTAGGCGAGCGAGACGATGCTGCCGCCCATGGTGGTGCCGACCGAGTCGACGACGAGGTCGACGCCGCGGCCGTCGGTGAGGCGGCGGGCCTCGTCGGCGAAGTTGTGCGTGACGTAGTTGATGCCGTGGTCGAGGCCGAGCGGCTTCAGTCGCTCGAGCTTCTCATCGGTCGACGCGGTGGCGAGCACGGTGGCGCCGGCGCGCTTCGCGAGCTGAATGGCCGCGATGCCGACACCGCCGGCACCCGCCTGCACGAGCACTGTCTCGCCGGCCTGCAACCGACCGAATTCGAACAGACAGTCGTCGGCGGTGCCGAAGGCGACCGGGATGCACGCCGCTTCGATCGTCGAGAAGCCGTCGGGGATCAGCCACGTCGAGGCGGTCGGCACGCTGACCAACTCGGCGTGGGAGCCGTTGGCCATCGTGGTGACGACGCGCTGCCCGACGGTGCGGTCGGTCACGTCAGCGCCGACCTGGACGATCGTGCCGGCGCACTGGTAGCCGACGATGTGTGGTGTGGCGGTCATCTGGCCGCCGAGCCGGTTGAGGGTGTCGCCACCCTCGATGCTGATGGCCTCGACCTCGATCACCACGCCACTGGCGTGGAGCGTGGGATCAGCGACGTCCTCGTATTTGAGGACGTCCGGTGATCCGGTCTCGTAGTAGACGGCTGCCTTCATGGTGATCGGGTCCCTTCGTCGTGTGCCCGCACCATACCGACGCCCCCACACCACCCCGAATTTCTGAGCCCGGGTGGCGCTGGGCGCAACGCTGGCTCAGAAATTCGGCTCAGCTGCTGGCGTCGGCGGCGTCGGGCTTCTTGCGCATCTCGCGGTAGTCGCGGGCGGCGCCTTCGAGCGGCTCGACGTCCAGGGTGACGCCGTCGATCGCGGCGACGCGGAGCGCCTCGCCCGTGGCGAGTGGCGTCGCCCGATTCGTGCGAGCGCGCCACGTGGCGCCGCGCACCTCGACGAACCCCTCGGGATCGACGTCGCCGACGGCGACGCCCTCCTCACCGATCATCCACTCACGACCGATCGTCGGGGTGGCGAACCGCGTGCGCACCATCGACGGCATGCCGACGATGAACGTCAACACGATGCCACCGACGCCGGCGATCAACGCCAGCCACGACGGCCGCATCGACGAGCCCGGGATGGGGTCGAACATGAACCAGCTGCCGACGATCGTGAACACGATGCCGACACCCGTCCAGAACCGTGGGATTCCCACTTGGACATCGACCGAGAACGCCAACATGGCGAACGCGATCAGCCCCACCGCCCACCAGTTCGTGGGCAGCACGGCGAGTCCGGTGAACGCCAGCACGGTGCACGCAGCGCCGACGCCGCCCGCGAGGCCGACGCCAGCGGTGAAGAACTCGAACACGAGCAATGCCAGCCCGGTGAGCAGCAGCAGGTAGGCGACCGGTGGGCTGGCGACCGTGTGGAACAGTTGGTTGACGAGCGAGAGCTTGGAGAATCGCACGACCGAGACCGTGTCGAAACGTGTCGATCCGTCGTCGAGGACGACCAGCTCGGTCGTCACGAGGACGACGCCGTTCTCCTCGAAGCCGTCCATGGCCTGCACCATGTTGCTGATCGTGGGGACACCCTCATCGTCGATGCGCTGCTTGAAGACGTCGAGCGAACGGGCGTCGGACAGGCCGACCGAACCGTTGCGCAGCCGGTCCTCGGCGATGCCGAAGTCCACCGAGACACCGTCGGGCAGCCCCGGGGGGTCGAGCGGGACGCCGATGTAGCCGACGCGCGCGCCAGGTGCCATTCCGGTCACGTCGGCGACCGTGAGAATCTGGGCGGCGGTGCCGTAGAACCGCGAGCCGCTGGGCCCGACCCACACGCCGACGGGAACCGGCGCCTCGGCGATGCGCACGAGGAGATCCTCGACGACATCGTCGCTCACGACGGTGCCCTCGCTGTTGACCTGGAGGATCAGTGCCTGTGATCCGTCGTTCTCCGCGCTGTCGATCGCCGTCTCGATCGAATCGATGATGATGGGGTCGATGTATCCGCTCACTTGGAGCACGTCGATTCGCCCGACGCTGGGCGCGTCGGACTCGTCGGCTGCCTGTGTCGCTGGCGCGAACAGAGCCAGGCCGGCCATCAGCGTGAGCATGCCGATCGCTAGTCTTCGCAAAGGTGCCTCCGGAGAGCGTGTTTCCGCTGCAATCGTTGACCGCCGCACGAGTGATCGTGGTGGCGGGCAAGGGGGGTGTGGGAAAGACCACGGTAACGGCTGTCATCGCCCGCGCCGCATCGACTGCCGGCAAGCGTGTGCTCGTCGTCGAACTCGACGGCAAGCCGACGCTGGCCTCGCTCGTGCCCGACATCGAGGTGATGGCGATCTCGGCCCCCGACGCGCTCGACGAGTACCTCCGTGACCACGGGCTCGGCCGCATCGCCAAGCGTCTGAACCGGTCGGGAGTCATCGACGTCGTCGGAACAGCGGCCCCGGGGATCGACGACATCGTCGTGCTCGGCAAGATCAAGCAGCTCGAGCGTGCCGGTGACTACGACCTGATCGTGGTCGACGGTCCCGCCGCAGGACACGCGATCACGTTCCTGACCTCGGCGGCGGGACTGCTCGACGCCGTGCGGTCCGGGCCGGTGCGGGCACAGGCCGAGGACGTCTTGGAGATGCTCAACGATGCCGAACGCTGCCAGGTGGTGCTCGTCACACTCCCGGAGACCACGCCGGTCAACGAGGCGATCGAGACGGCCTTCGCCCTCGAGGACGACGTCGGGGTCCAGCTCGGTCCGATCGTGGTCAACGGCGTCGACCGTGGCGTCGCTCTCCCCGATGACGACGCCGCTGCCGCGGCCGTGGCGTCGCTCGCACCCGAGGTCGCCGATGCGTTGATCGGGGCGGCGGCGTTCCGAGCGTCGCGACGGACGATGGAGCAGCGGGAGATCGCTCGCCTCGACACCGAGGTTCCGATCCCCAAGGTCACGCTGCCAGCCCGGCTCACCGCCGGGCTCGACGCCGAGGACATCGACGAGCTCGCCACCTCACTGGTCGAGCATTCGGAGGCTCCTCATGAGTGACCCCGGAGCGGTCATCGACGACTCGACGGTCGTCATCTGCTGTGGATCCGGTGGGGTCGGCAAGACGACCACGGCCGCGGTGCTCGGGCTCGAAGCCGCTCGGCGCGGTCGTCGCGCCGTGGTCGTGACGATCGATCCGGCCCGGCGACTCGCCGACGCACTCGGTCTCGCCGACGGTCTCGCCGCAGAACCGGAGCGGGTCGACCTGTCCGCCGACGGTGTCGACGTCGGTGACGGCGAACTCTGGGCGATGATGCTCGACACCGCGGCGACGTTCGACGGGCTCGTACGTCGTCATGCCGAAGACCCCGACCAGGTCGAGCGCATCCTGGGCAACGCGTTCTACCGCAACATCGCGGGAGCACTCAGCGGCACCCAGGAGTACATGGCTGCCGAGACGCTCCATGCACTCCACAACGACGAACGATTCGATCTGGTCGTGGTCGACACGCCGCCGAGTCGCAACGCACTCGATTTCCTGGAGGCTCCCGGCGTACTGGCTCGCTTCCTCGAGCATCGGCTGTTCCGACTCCTGATGCTGCCGACGCGGGGAGGTCTGAAGGTCATCGGTGCGGCGACGCAGCCGATCCTCAAGGCGATCGGCAAGGTCGTCGGCTCCGAGGTGCTCGCCGACTCGGTCGCCTTCTTCCAGGCCTTCGCCGGGATGGAGACCGGCTTCCGGGAACGAGCCGATGAGGTCGTCGCGCTGATCAGGGCACCGGAGACGGCCTTCGTGGTCGTTGCATCGCCCCGCCAGGACACGATCGTGGAGGCCGTGTGGTTCGCGCAGCAGCTCGTCGAGCAGGGGGTCGGCGTCACCTCCGCGATCGTCAACCGAACGCAACCAGCGTTCGGGACCGGCTCCGCGGATGACGCACGGCGTGCCGGATCGGATGCTCGTGGCGAGGGTGCGGAGGCGCTCGCGCTGCTGTGGGACAACGTCGCCGACCTCCGAACGGTGAGAGAGGCGGAGTGGGCCGCGATGGCGCCGCTGAGTGACGTCGTCGGCGAGGACCGCATCGATCTCCTGCCCCTCCTGGAGAACGACGTCCACGATCTCCACGGGCTCTGGCAGATCGCAGGCCATCTGTTCGACGACGCCGGGCTAGCGTCTGGACGGTGAACATCCTGATTGCCACCGACGCCGACTGGATCGTCAACGAGATCACCGCTGCGCTCGGCGATGACGACGTCCGTTTCACCGTGTGCCGCGACGGCCGCGCCGTCACCGCGCAGGTGAAGGCGCAGTTGCCCGACCTCGCCGTGCTCGACCTGCAGGTCGGGTCGATGGGCGGCATGGCCGTGACGATGGGGCTCCGACTCGACGAGTCCGCGGGTGTCGTCGATCACGTTCCCGTGCTGATGCTGCTCGACCGTGCCGCGGACATCCACCTCGCCCGCCGTTGTGGCGCCGAGGGCTGGCTGATCAAGCCGCTCGATGCGCTGCGTCTGCGCCGTGCCGCCGACGCCGTGGCTGGCGGTGGGACCTACACCGAAGGGCTGCCGTCGGATTCGGCGCCGGTCGACGCGATGGTGCCATTGCCCGCCGATGGTGAAATCGACACCGACGTTGCCGAGGAAGAACCGGCGACCGCTGGATAGCATGGCCAGCCGCTACGGGGTGTAGCGCAGCTTGGTTAGCGCGCCACGTTCGGGACGTGGAGGCCGGAGGTTCAAATCCTCTCACCCCGACCAGCCGATCACGACATGTGATCGGCCGCGTCCATCGTGCCGATCTGCGTGGGTCGGTCGAGCGCTCAGTCGGTCGACGGCGTGCGGCGCAGCGTCGCAGCGAGATGATGCTGGAGCGGCTGGCCGACGGCCGCCATCCGCACCTCGTAGGTGAGCACATCACCCTCCACGGTGACGTCGCGTTCGATCGCCAGGACTTCCTTCGCCGTCGAGGTCAGCGACGTGATCGTGGACGACAGGCGGATCGAGTGGACCGCGTCACTCGTCGTCAGCGTCCCCTCCTGGATCTCCGCCACGCCCGTCGGATGGGCGATGACGACCTCGACCTCGCCGTCGTCCGGGACGCGCCAGTAACCGACCTCCGCGTGGAGCGGACGTCCGTCGTCGGCAGCCGTCGTGCGTTGGCTGTAGGCGAGAACGGGCTTGCCGACATGCCCGAACGTGACCGTCTCCGCATAGTCGAAGGACTCGATCGTCGGGTACTCACCGTGCCCCGTGCCCGACCACGTGCCCAGCAGAAACCCGAGCGGTGCGATCGCTGGGTGCAACGCGGGCGTGGAGGCGGGGGTCGACGAGGTCACGGCGCGATCGTAGGCCAGGACGCTCCACGGTCGGCTCGTCCTCAAGGTCCGGTGACGATCTGCCGATGACAGGGCGTCCGCACGACCCGCAGGGGGACTCCTTGGCCACTTTCCAGCCCAGCATCGACCAGTTCGGTGCACCGCTCGCCCCGATGCACGGTGACGCAGCGTCGGTGGCGAACACTCTCGGTGGTCTCGACGCCGGCTGGACCGTGTACGTCCGCCCCCACATCGGCCAGGACGTGCCCGACTTCCTCGTCGTGCACGATCGCTTCGGCGTGTGCACGATCACGGCCATCGACCCGTCGGCACCCTCGGGTGCACAGGTCGCCGCGGCTCGGCGGCACCGCATGACCATCTACGACCAGTGCCTCGCCTTCCCTGGTGACGCGCGAACGCCGAGTCCCGCGGTGCGCAGCGCGGTCGTCGTCGCGGGCAGCAGCACGACGGCGGCGGCGGCCTCGGTCGACCGAGGGCCGTTCGATCCCGACCGTTCGGTCAGCATCGTGGGTGGCACGGACCTGGTCGAGTGGCTCACGACCCCGGCAGCCGGACCGCCTCCCACCCCCGCTGCGCTCGCCCGACTTCGGCGTGACATCGTCGTGCCCGGCGTGGTCGCACCGGCAACCCCTCCGGTGGTCCTGAGTGCGAATGCTCGGGTGATCGTCGACAATCCGCGGGGTGTCCGCGTCCGCGGCGCCACGGGGCCCGCAGGAACCGGCAAGTCGTTCGCGCTCACCGCACGGGCCGCGCGTCTCGCGGCGGAGGGCAAGGACGTGCTCGTGCTCTCGTTCAACCTGACGCTGTCCAACCGGTTGCGCACCCTCGTGGTCGAGCGCTGCGCCGAGTTCGGCGCCGACCCGAGCCGTGTGACGTGCACGAGCTTCCACACGTTCTGTGCGCGTGCCGTCGAGGACGCGGCGATGTCGGGAATCGTCGCCGGTGAGCCGACCCGCGGAACGTGGCCGGTCAAGATCGTCGCCAAGACCGCCGAGGTGTTCGAGCGAGGCTTCGATCGTCACTTCGACGCCGTGCTCGTCGACGAGGGCCAGGACTTTCGACTCGAGTGGTGGAACCTGCTTCGCGAACACGTCGTTCGGGACGGCGGCGAGATGTTCATGGCGACGGACCCGATGGTCGACCTCGGCGGCAAACAGACGTGGGACGACGAAGCGACGCGGCGTGCCGCTGGTTTCGTGGAGCCGTGGATCCAGACCCGTGACTCGTACCGAATGGGCCCGGCGCTCATCGAGTCGACGAACGAGTTCGCCCGCGTCTCCCTGGACGAGGGCGGCATCGTGCCGTCGATTCCCGACGACCAGACAACAGTGGTCGGTCACATGGCGACCGGCGTGCGCTCGTGGCGCAACGTCGCCCGAGTCGCCGACCTCGGCGTCGAGATGGGCCGCGAGGTGGTCCGCCTCCTCAGTGAACATCCGACGCTCTCACCGCGCGACGTCGTGTACCTGTGCGAGTACCACCATGACGGGCTCGCAGCCGCGCAGGTCATCGAGGCCGCCGGACATCCGGTCCACCACGTGTACAGCCGCGACCCCGACGATCGCCATCAGCGCAAGGCGCGCTTCTGGCCAGGTGCCGACGCGGTCAAGGGGTGCACCGTGCACAGCTTCAAGGGCTGGGAGAGCCCGGCGGTCGTCGTCGGCATCGGCGTCGAGGAACGATCGCGACGGCTCGCCTACGCGTCGATGACCCGGGTGTCGGCCACGCACGGGCTCGACCAGTCGTATCTGGTCGTGGTGAACACCGACCCACGGATCGCGTCGTTCCGGTCGACGTTCGAACCCGGTGCGCCACTCGACGAGCCCGTCGATGCATCCATCGACATGTTTGCCTGACGCGTGAGCCGGCGGCGCTACCGTCGCTCGTCATGAACTTCGCCGAACTGCAGGACGTGATCGAACGCACCTATGGCGATCGCGATCGGGAGCGTGGAGTGTCGGCGACGGTGGCATGGCTCGCCGAGGAGGTCGGTGAACTCGCGCAAGCTGTGCGCAAGGGCACCCATGAGCAACGGGTGCACGAGTTCGGCGACGTGATCGCCTGGGTGGCGACGCTCGCCAATCAGCAGGGAGTCGACCTCGACGAGGCGATCGCCCGATTCGCTGATGGGTGTCCGAAGTGCTCGGCCATCCCATGCACGTGCTGAGCGCTGGTCGTGACCTGGACGTCAGTGGGAACGCTGCAGTGTCGACGCCATGAGTGACCTGTGGGACGAGATGGACGACGGCGATGTCTCACCGATCTGTCCGACGTGTGGGGTGAGTGCACTCCCGCCCGAGGCGCCCGGCGAACCATCGATGTGTGAGAACCCGGACTGCTCCGAATTCGGGGAACTCATGAGCCGGTGACGGCTCGAGGTCAACGCCAGCCCTGGACCAGTTCGGCGATCTGGATGGCGTTGAGCGCCGCGCCCTTGCGCAGGTTGTCGTTGCTGACGAACAGTGCGAGACCGCGGCCGTCGGGTACGCCCTCGTCCGCGCGGATGCGACCGACGTAGCTCGGGTCCTGGCCAGCGGCCTCCAGCGGTGTCGGAATGTCGCTCAACACGACGCCTGGTGCCGACGCGAGCAACTCGGTGGCTCGCTCGACGG
>JBAWHL010000372.1:0-16985 GCA_049593815.1 Ilumatobacteraceae bacterium
CCCTCGAGCGACTCGAGCACGCGATCACGGGTGATCGGGAGGTGGTTGCCGAGTTCGGGCCACTCGTGCAAGGTGCGCCGCATCGCAACGGTGTCGTCGAGCAGGTCGCGGGCGTGCTCGCGCACACCATCGATCAGCGGGTCGTGAAGCTCGGAGGAGGCGCTCATGAACGCATGGTAGGCGTTCCGTTCCGGTGGCGTCACCGCCCACTGTGCAGCGCGGCGGTGCTGGACCGTCGCTGACGAGAGGAGACGACATGTCGATGTACGGCGCCAATCCGGAGCAGTTGACGAACCTGGGCAGCACGCTCAACCGACAGATCGACGCGATCACCCAGGTGATGGCGACCGTCGATGGGGTGCTCAACGGGACGACGTGGCAGGGGCCGGCGCGGGACCGGTTCGTGGAGGACTGGAACAGCAGCTTCAAGCAGGCGCTCAACAAGCTGAACGACGCGTTCGGCATGGCCGGACGTGACTGCATCGCCCGATCCGACGAGCTCCGGCGGATCATGGGCGTGGGTGCCTGACCGTCGGGGCGACCTGACGCTCTACGCTTGACCGGGTGGCACACGTCGAGTTCACGATCGAACCCTTCGTCGAGGGCGCCCCCGGACCGCACGTGACCGCTGCCATCGATGCGGTCCGCGACCGTGGCGTGGAGGTCGACATCGGCCCATTCGGCACGGCCTGCACCATCGGACTCGAAGATGTCGGCGCACTGGTCGGCTCGTTCACCGACGCAGCGTTCGCCAACGGAGCCACGCACGTCACCGTGCAGGTGTCTGTCGACGACCCGTGGGCATCATCCGCAACGCCCGTGATCGACAGGGTCGTCGAGTGACCGACCCAGCGCCGTCCCCGGCATCGAGTGCGCCGACCGTGCACCCGCTGCTGCGTGCCGTGAAGCCGGTGGTCGATGCGCTCGGCGCCTCGTTCGTCGCAGCAGACGACATGGAGGCCAGCGACGTGCCGCTCGTCTGGGAGGGTCGCACGGTCGGTGCCGTGCGCATGCCACCGCTGCACGGCGCCCTCGATCGGTTGATCGACGCGGTCGAGGCCGAACTCGGCGGGAGTCTTCCACTGCTGTCGCGTGAGGCCAAGCAACGCGCCGTTCGGCTCCTCGACGAGCGTGGCGCGTTCACGCTGCGTCGGGCGGTCGAAGACGTCGCGGACGCCATGGGCGTCAGCCGCATCACCGTCTACAACTATCTGAACGCCATCCACCGGTGACGGCCGAGCCAGCACGCGCCCGGCGCGTCGACTCCTTCGACGTCGTCGCGTTCGACGCCGACGACACCCTGTGGCTGAGCGAGGACTCGTTCGTCCATGCCGAGCATCGCTTCGTCGAGCTCGTCTCTCCGTACGTCGCCGATGGTGTCGACCTCTCGGCGGCACTTCGGGCGATGGAGCGCAACGACATCTCGATCACGGGGTACGGCGTCAAGGCGTTCACCCTGTCGATGGCGAGCGTCGCAGTCGCCGCGACCGACGGTCGGGTCCCAGGCGCGGTCGTCGGTGAGATCATCGACCTCGGGCGGGCGATGCTCACCGAGCCCGTGCACCTGCTGCCACACGTGACAGAGGTGCTGTCGGTCGTGTCGGCTTCCGTGCGGACCGTGATGATCACCAAGGGCGACCTCGTGCACCAGACCCGCAAGGTGGAGACGTCGGGCATCGATCACCACTTCGACGCGATCGAGATCGTCCTGGAGAAGGACCCGGATGCCTACGCGAAGATCCTTCGACGGCTCGGTGTGGCACCGGAGCGATTCCTGATGATCGGCAACTCGGTGCGCAGCGACGTTCTCCCGGTCATGGAACTCGGCGGTCATGCGATCCACGTGCCGTATCACATCGTCTGGGACATGGAACGCGCCGACGGGCACGGCCAGGAGATCGTCGAGCTCTCCTCGATCGCCGACGTTCCGATCTGGCTCGGCCTGACCCCGTTCTGAGGTCGGCAGGACGGTGAGATCCATGGGTGCAACCCGCACCGGACGGTGGTCCGCCTTGCCGTGACATCACGATGTCACGATGCGCCGAAGTGGTGGAGCATCACCGGTGAGCCTTCGGTTGCCAGTTCGACGACGGCGATGTCGGGCATTCGGATGGACCGCCAGCAGGAGAAGGCGACATTGCTCTGGATCGCACCGAGTTCCACCAACAGCGATGTGAGCGCCCGGCCACCGCTGCACACGACGATGTCATCGTCGGGCCTGGAGAGGGAAATCGATCTCACACCGGCGAGGAATCGAAGCCCTGCATCGCGCGACGGTTCCCAACCGGGAGCTGGCGCGGACCTCGGCGATGCGAAGAGTTGGGTGACGCTGGAGAGGAACTCCTCGTGGGGCAGCCACGTCGCTTCGGTTTCACGAAACGCATCGTCGATGGCGATGTCGATGCCTAGCAGTTCGGCTGTTGGACGCAATGTCTGCACCATCTTCGGTTCTGGACCAGCGGCCAGAATGGCTGCGCCCTCGAACCAGGGCGATGATGCGAGGTCGGCCGCCTGGCGGTCGCCTTCAGCCGTGAGCGCCCAGGTCGAAGGATGCGCGGCGGCGTCGACAGCGGATTGGCAGTGTCGAACGAGGACCACACGCACGATCCGAGACTAGGCGCAGCGAGGTCGATGCCGGCGGGACAGCCCTCGTCTCGACGGCGGCAGGAGATCCGACGGGATGCGGCGAGAATTCACCGCATCACCGGGAACTCGCTGGCGTCGGCGAGCGACCTGCAGATCGTGAACACGACTCCCACCCCCACCCTGCGCCGTTCGCTCACCATCGTGGTCGCTGCCGCGTCGCTCTTCGGCGTGGCCGCGTGCGGCTCCGATGACGACAGTGCATCCGACACGACGACGGCCACCGAGGACGCATCCATGACGGGCGTCTCGATCGCCGACACCTGGTCGCGTGAGCCGGCCGCCGGCCAGACGGTGTCGGCCGTCTACGGCGTCGTCAGCAACGACACCGACGAGACCGTGACCGCGGTGTCGGCCACCAGCGACGTCACCGACGACGTCGAGCTCCACGAGGTGCTGATGGACGACGCCGGTGAGATGACCATGCAGGAGAAGGAGGGCGGCTACGAGATCGCCCCCGGCGACACGCTGACCTTCGAACCCGGCGGCGCGCACATCATGCTGCTCAACATCGACGCGGCCACCTACCCCGACACGGTGGCGATGACCCTCACGTTCGACAACGGCGAGACGATCGCCTTCGACGCCGAGGTTCGTGCGATCGGTGACGACGCCGACATGGACGACATGGACGACATGGACGACATGGACGACATGGACGACATGGACGACATGGACGACATGGGCGGCGACATGGACGACATGGGCGACGACGACATGACGCACGACACCAGCGCGGACGGCTGACCGACGTCGCGCTGTCAGAGTCGACGCAGGTCGACCCGATCGACACGGTGGTCGCGGGTCTTGTGCACGACGAGTGACGCCCGGTCACGGGTCGGTTCGATGTTCTCGCGCAGGTTGCGTCCGTTGATCTCCCGCCAGATGCCGCGCGCCGTCTCGACCGCCTCGGCGTCGGTCAGTTCGGCGTAGAACCGGAAGAACGAGTTCGGATCCTGGAACACCGACTCGCGCAGTGCGAGAAATCGGTCGATGTACCACGCTTCGATGGCGTCCTCGTCGGCGTCGACGTAGATCGAGAAGTCGAAGTAGTCGCTCACGAACTCGGGCGCGCCGCTTCGTGTCTGCAGCACGTTGAGGCCCTCGATGATCACGATGTCGGGGCTGCGCACGACGACGGTCTCGTCGGGGACGATGTCGTAGACGACGTGGCTGTACACGGGCGCCTCGACGAGGTTGTTGCCGCTCTTGATCTCGCGCAGGACCCGCAGGAGTTCGCGCGTGTCGTACGACTCGGGGAAGCCCTTGCGGTTCATGATGCCGCGCTCCTCGAGGACCCGGTTGGGGTAGAGGAATCCGTCGGTGGTGATCAGATCGACCTTCGGGTGGTCCGGCCACTGCTCGAGCAACGCTTGCAGGATGCGAGCGAACGTGCTCTTGCCGACCGCGACGCTGCCCGCGATGCCGATGACGTAGGGGACCTTCGGTGCGATCTTGCCGAGGAACGTCGCGGAGACCTTGTGGAGGTCCTGGGTCGCACTGATGTAGAGGTTCAACAGGCGGCTCAGGGGCAGGTAGATCGTTGCGACCTCGTCGAGGTCGATGCGGTCGTTGATCCCTCGAAGGCGGATCAACTCCGGCTCGCCCAACGTGAGTGGTGTGGCGGCTCGGAGCGCGGACCAGGCCTCGCGATCGAACGACACGTATCGGCTGCCGCCGTCGACGGTCGTGTCCTCGGCGCCGGGGAGGTCGGTCACATGGCGACTGTAGGTCGCAGGGGCGTGCGCACTCCCAAACGCCGATCGCTGCCTAGCCTGCGCTGGTGGTCGAGACGGGAGCGCAGCGAGCGGATCGGAAGCGTTTCGGCGCCTGGTACACGCCGCCGGATCTGGTGGACACGATGGTCGATGCCGTGGTCACCGCCGAGTTCGTCGCGTCACGGCGAACGATCGACCGACCGGTCACGGTGCTCGACCCGGCGTGCGGGGATGGTCGTTTCCTCGTTGCGGTCACCGCCCGCGTGGAGGCGCTCGGGGGCAGCGCCGCGGTGACGGGTGTCGACATCGATGCGACGGCCGCCGATGTCGCCCGGCTCGCACTGCCCGCGGCGTCGATCGTCGTGGCCGACGCGCTCGATCACGACTGGACGACTGCGTCCTTCGACGTGGTCATCGGCAACCCGCCGTTCCTCTCGCAGATGGCGGAGGCGACCACGCGCGGTGGAGCGGGCGGTCGAGGCGCTGGCGCCTATGCCGATGTGGCAGTCGAGTTCCTCGCGCTCGCGGCCGAACTCGTCAGCGAGGACGGCGGCCGGCTCGCGTTGGTCCTGCCGCAGTCCGTGCTCGCCTCGCGCGATGCCGCAGCGGTGCGGGCGTCGGTCGACGGACGATCGAGGATGTTCTGGTCGTCGTGGTCACCGGAGCGGGTCTTCGATGCCCAGGTGCACACGTGCGCCCTGGCGTTCGAGTTCGGCCCGGACTCACCGACGCGTGCCGCTGGTGGGACGTGGTCCCATGTGGTCACCGACCGCCAGGGCGTCCCCGGTGTGCCCGACGACCTCGAGACGTCCGGCGAGCTCGGCGATCGAGCGACGCTCAACGCCAACTTCCGCGACGAGTACTACGGGATGATTCCTGCCGTGACCGACGCGGCCACCGATCGCACCGATGGCCCCCCACTGATCACCAGCGGGTTGATCGATCCGGGGCGTTCGCTGTGGGGGGTCCGGCCGATCACATTCGCGAAGCGGTCCTTCGCCGAACCGCGCGTCGACATCGGTGCCCTCGACGCCAGGATGCGCGAGTGGGCGCGTCGGCGGCTCGTGCCCAAAGTGCTCGTCGCCAACCAGACGAGGGTGATCGAAGCTGTCTGCGATCCCACAGGAGCGTGGCTCCCGGGCGTCCCGGTGGTCGCGGTGTATCCACGCGGTGCGCACTGGGACGACGCGGCGCGCGCTGATCCGAGGACGGCGGCGACCGACACGGAACTGGCACGCCAGGCGTGGGAGATCGCCGCGGTGTTGACGTCGCCGATCGCATCGGCGTGGTCATGGCATCGCGGTGGCGGCACCGGGCTGTCGGCCGACGCCATTCGCACGTCGCCGACCGTGCTCGCGGCGCTGCCGTGGCCCGCTGGCGATCTGGCAGTGGCCGTCGACGCAGTCCGACGCGGTGACGTCCGTGGGTGCGGTGCTGCCGTCGACGCGGCCTACGGGATCGTCGACGACACGGCGCTCGACGCCTGGTGGGTCAGGTCACTGGAGCGAATCGAGGCCCGCAACCCGATCGCGACGCCAGATTCGCCGATCGCGCCGCCAGCCGCCCCAGCCGGGTGACCCGGCGATCATCCACAGCAGCGCCAAGCCGGCGAGTTCGGCGAGGTGCAGCAGTTCGGCCAATGGCGTTCTGGTCCCCGAAGCGATGTCGGCCACGACGCTGATCGATGTCGTCGCCACCAGCGCGGTGGTGAACGGGAGGAGGCCGAACGCGCGGTGTGGCTTCCATGCTGCGTAGGCGAAGCCGATGCCGAGCGCGGCCCCGAAGGCGCCGAGGTGTCGAGCCAGGTGTGCGTCGGTCCCGGCGAGTTGTCCGGTGATCAACGCCGGTGCGCTCTGGACGAGCATCACGATGGCCACCCACGCCAGAGCCGGACGGAGCCAGCCGCCGCGTCCGAGCTGCGCCGGGCGGATTCGCGTCGTCACGCGATGGACGAGGTCGGGGACCGGTTCGGCAGGACGAATGCGCAGCTGCCGGTCGAGTGCGGCCACCTCCGCCGCGAACGCCTGGCAGCCAGCGCAGCTGTCGAGGTGGGCGTCGAGCTCGGACATCTCGGTGATCGAGGCCTCACCGTCGGCGCGCGCCGACACGAGATCGCGGGCGTTCGCACATGCCTGGTCTGGCGTCTGGCCTGGTTCCATGGAGTTCAGGTCGTCCCTCGGACGCGGCTGGTTCCCGACGTTCGTCACTGCCCGATTCGGTGATGATCCTGCGACACTGGAGGTCGTGGACCACCTGACGAATGTGCTCCTTGCAGCGCGCGACGGTGATCGCAGCGCGCTCGAGCGCTTCGTCGCCGAAACCCAGGGTGACGTGTGGCGGTTGTGTCACTACCTCGGTGATGCACAGTACGCAGACGACCTCGCGCAGGAGACGTACGAGCGAGCGATCGGATCGCTGCACCGGTTCCGTGCCGATGGTCCCGCACGCGGATGGCTGCTGACGATCGCCCGTCGCACCTGCGTCGATCACACACGCCGAGCGGTTCGCCGTCGACGACTCGATCGACGGGTGCACGACGACGCGACGGCGGGTGCCGCCGACGGTGTCGTCGTCGCGCTCGACGAGACCGGCCGTGTCGACCTCCATTCGGTGCTCGACCGGATCGACGACGACCGCCGTGCTGCATTCGTCCTCACACAGGTGCTTGGACTGCACTACGACGAAGCCGCCGAGGTGCTCGACGTCCCGATCGGCACGGTCCGCTCGCGTGTCTCCCGAGCCCGCGCCGACCTGGTCGAGATGATGGGCGACGCCAGCGAGCGACGAGATGGGACGACCGGATGATCGGCGGGAACCAAATGCGCGGTGAGAACGACCAGTCTCGTGTGTCCCTCATCAATCGCATCATGACCGGCTCGGCGTTGTCGCTGGCCCTCGCGTTCGCCGCGGTTGCCTGTGGCGGCGGCGGGAGCGAGAGCGACGGACCGAACGTGTCGCTCACCGGACCCGCCCTCGGCGAACAGACGGCGCGAGCCAAGGGGTGCGCCGGGTGCCACGGACAGGACTTCGACGGAGCCGCCGGGCCGAGTTGGATCGGCCTTGCCGGGTCCGACGTCACGCTCGCGGACGGTTCGACCGTCCTCGCCGACGACGACTACCTCACCCGCGCCATCAAGAACCCGGCTGCGGAGATCGCCGATGGCTACAACCTCAAGATGCCTGCCAACAATCTGCTCGACAGCGAGATCGCCGAGATCGTCGTCTACATCAACTCGCTCGCGGATGGCTGAGCGTTCCCACCGCCTCCGCGCCGTTGCGCTCGCGGCCACATGTGCGCTCACCTTCGCCGCGTGCTCGAGCGACGACGCGACCGGCACCGAGCCGACGCCGGGCAGTGTCACCGAGACGACCGCCGCTGGTGGCGAACGGGTGCTGGCCGGTGTGGTGCGCGAACCGCTCCCCGTCACCGACGACACGGTGCTGCCCTCGCTGTCGTCGCCGGGTGAGGACGCCGAGTTCCGCGCCGCTCCCGGTGAACTGCGTGCGGTGTACTTCGGCTACACGAACTGTCCCGACGTGTGTCCCACGACGATGGCCGACTGGTCGCTGACGCTTCGGCGCCTCCCCGAGGAACTCGCCGCGAACATCTCGACGGTGATGGTCACGGTCGACCCCGACCGTGACAACGACATCTTGACCGACTACGTCCGCAGCTTCGTGGCCGATGGTGAGGCGGCAGGGACCACCGATGCCGACCTGCTGGCAACGGCGGCCGAGCCGTTCGGCGTCCAGTACTCGGTGACCACCGCCGACGACGGCGCCATCGAGGTGTCCCACAGCGGCTTCCTCTACCTGGTCGACGACCAGGGCCTGCT
Organism: Ilumatobacteraceae bacterium; assembly: GCA_049593815.1. Lineage (GTDB taxonomy): Bacteria > Actinomycetota > Acidimicrobiia > Acidimicrobiales > Ilumatobacteraceae > Sva-07. The sequence goes on from JBAWHL010000372.1 coordinate 8,198, forward strand.
CCGACTGTCGTGGCCGTTCGGCACATCGGCCCAGGAGATGGCCGACGACGTGGTGCAGATCTTCGACGAGGTGTCGTCGCCGTGAACCTCGGGTCGGTCTGTCGGGGCGCAGCGGTCGCGATCGCGAGCGCCATGCTGATCGCAGCGTGTGGGAGCGATGCGTCTCCGAGCACCGAGGCCCTCGACGGCTCGGCGATCGCCGTCGGCTCGGCCGACTACGAGTACGTGATTCCTGCCGGGGCGGGCGATGCGCTCGACGCGGGGACCCCGCTCGAGATCCTGCCCGCCGAGCTCGACGTGCGCGTCGGCGAGACGATCGTCATCGTCAACGAAGACGACCGCGGCCACACCGTCGGCCCGTTCTTCGTGGGTGCCAACGAGACACTGACGCAACGGTTCTCCTCGCCGGGAGACTTCGTCGGCGTGTGCACCGTGCACCCCAGTGGCGAGCTCGTGTTGTCGGTTCGAGCGTGAAACGGCTCCTCGCCGGCGTGTGCCTCGCAGTGCTCGGCACCGTGGGCCTGGCGACGCCCGCCTCGGCGGATGCGCCCGGTCCGACCGACTACCGGTCCGAAATCGTGGAGATCGAGCCATCGACACCGACGATCCACCCGTCGATCGTCGGCGGTGACTCGTTCGTACGGTTGCAGGTCGATGCCGGAGTCGAGGCGATCGTCGCCGGCTACGAGGGCGAGGGGTATCTGTGGTTCCGAGCCGACGGCGACGTCTTCGAGAACCAGAACTCGCCGGCCACCTACGTGAACAGTTCCCGCTACGGCGGGGAGCGCGTGCCCGACCACGCCGACGCCGATGCGGAGCCCGACTGGACGCAGGTCGCCTCCGGTGGCGACTGGGCGTGGCACGACCACCGGGCGCACTGGATGCACTCGGCGCGTCCGTTCGGCGTCGGGCCCGGCGACCAGATCCTGGAGTCGGTCATCCCGATCACCGTCGATGGCACCCCGGTCGACGTCACGGTCACGAGCACGTGGCTGCCCGAGGCGTCGCCGGTTCCGGCAATTCTCGGCGCCATCGGCGGCGTGGCGATGGTCGCGCTCGCGTGGGCGCTGCGACGGCGCCCCGCTGGGCTCCCACCGATCGCCGCAGCGGTTCCCGTTGCACTCCTGACGCTGCTGGTGGGCTCCTGGCAGTACGTGTCGCTCCCGGCCTCCACCGGCCCCCGGCCGGTCTGGTTCGTGCTCCCGCTCATCGCGACGCTGTGCGCGGCCGCCGGGACGATCGCCGGGTCGCGTGGCCGCTCGTTCGTTGCCGACGCGTTGCTGCTGATGGTCGGTGTCGAGCTGGCGATCTGGGGTTATCTGAAGCGTGAGGGACTCACGGCGGCGATCGTCCCGACCGACGCGCCGCAATGGCTCGATCGGCTCGTGACCGCCATGGGGCTCGCCAGCGGTGTGGGCTTCGTCGCCCTGGCGCTCTGGTCGCTGTTCGCGATCAGCGGTTCCACGGCGCAGACGGGCTCGCCGCGCCCGGTCCACCCGTGAGCACGTCGCAGCCGTCGTCGGTGACGAGGAGCGTGTGCTCGAACTGGGCGGTTCGCTTGCCGTCGGCGGTGACCGCGGTCCAGTCGTCGTCCCAGATCTTGTAGTTGACCGTTCCGAGCGTGATCATCGGCTCGATCGTGAACGTCATGCCCGGTCGCATGATCATCGCCGAGCGCGAGTCGTAGTAGTGCAGCACCTGGATGTCGCCGTGGAACTGCTCGCCGATGCCATGCCCGACGAACGCCCGCACGACGCCGTACCGGTACTTCTTCGCGTGGTCCTCGATCGCCCTGCCGATGTCGCTGAGGGGCCGTCCGGGCCGGACGGCCTCGATGCCGTACCAGGTGCACTCCTCGGTGACCTGCACGAGCTGGCGGCTCTCCGGATCGACGTCGCCGACGAAGAACGTCGCGTTGGTGTCGCCGTGCACGCCGCCGATGTAGCCGGTCACGTCGATGTTGCAGATGTCACCGTCGACGAGCGGCCGGGAGTCGGGGATGCCGTGGCAGATGACCTCGTTGACCGAGGTGCAGCTGGCCTTGGGATAGCCGTGATAGTTGACCGTGGACGGGTACGCGCCCCGCTCGATGAACAGATCGTGGACGTACACGTCGATCGCTTCGGTGGTGACGCCTGGTGCGACCATCTCGCCCGCCAAGCTCAGGACCTCGGCAGCGACGGCGCCGGCGTGGCGCATCTTCTCGATGATCTCGGGCGACTTGATCCGCGGTTCGTCCCATGGTTCGACGTCCCCGGTGTCGGCGTACGGGGGGCGCTCGATCTCTGCGGGAACGCTGCGCATCGGGGTCACTTCACCCTGCAACACGCGGCCCTCGGACTTGCGGTGACACCGCTTGTACTTGCGGCCACTCCCGCACCAGCACGGCTCGTTGGCCTGCGGAAGGGTGGCGGGCGCGGTCGCCGTGACGTTCATGAGGATCAAGGATACGGGCTTCTCGTTCGTGCGTCGATCGCCGACCGCGCCTAGCCTGTCGGTCGTGTCCCAGGAAGAGGTGATGACTCCGAACCGCGCGTCGCCGTTTTCGACGCTTCCGACGATGGACGCAGATCGGGAGTCGATCGAGGCAGCGATGCTCGATGCCGTCGTCACTCCCGACGCCTATCTCAACGAGATCGCGTCGCACCTGATCGTGGCCGGCGGCAAGCGGCTGCGCCCGGTGCTGGCCGTCGCGGGGGCACAGATCTTCGGCTCGGCAGCCTCCCACGACGTGGTCCGCGGCGGCGTGGCATGCGAGTTGGTGCACCTCGGCTCGCTCTACCACGACGACGTAATGGACGAGGCCGACACGCGCCGCGGCGTCGAGACGGTCAATGCGAAATGGGGAAACCTGCAGGCGATTCTCGCTGGCGACTTCCTGCTGTCGCGTGCCTCCGAGATCGCTGCATCGCTCGGCACCGAGGTCGCTGGGCTGCTGGCCCGCACGATCGGTTGGCTCTGCGAAGGCCAGATCGAAGAACTCCGACACACCTACGACATGAATCGGACCGAGGAGAGCTACCTCGCGTCGATCCACGGCAAGACCGCGTCGCTGTATGGAACGGCATGCCGCATCGGTGGCATCGTCGCGGGCCACGAACGCCCGGCGATCGATGCGCTGACGAACTACGGAAACGCCTACGGGACCGTCTTCCAGATCGTCGACGACATCTTGGACCTGACCTCCACCGAGGAACAGCTCGGAAAGCCGGCTGGCCACGACATCGTCGAAGGCGTGTACACCCTGCCGGTGCTGCGCACGCTGGCGTTGGGTACCGCCGCCGCCGATGAGCTGCGCGACCTGCTCGGTGCTCCGCTCGACGCGGTCGCCCAGGAGAAGGCGCTCGCCATCGTCCGCTCGAACGACGGTGTGCAGTCGGCGATCGACACGGCGCAGGACTTCGTCCGCCGTGCCGAAGCGTGCTGCGACGACTTCCCCGACTCGGAGGCGACCGCCGCCCTCCGAGCCGCGCCGCGAGCGCTGCTGGCAGCAACGCCCGCTGCTGCCTGACCGGTCTTCCAGCTGACTCATGAGACTCGTCGCCGGTCGATCGCGCGACGCCGCGCGACGAGGTGTTCCGTCGATGCCTCCGGATCGGGCAGGCTGAGGACATGCATGTCGTGATCGTCGGTGCCGGCGAAGTTGGTTGGTACCTCGCCCAACGCCTCGGAGCGGAAGGCAATGACGTGGTGGTCGTCGAACAGAACGACGTCATCGCCGCGGCGATCGGCGCCGAGCTCGACGTCCAGGTCGTCGTCGGGAGCGCCACGGTCCCGTCGACGCTGCGCGCTGCTGGGATCGAACGCGCCGACCTGCTCGCGGGCGTCACGCAGAACGACGAGGTCAACCTGTTGGCGTCGCTGTTGGCCAAGGAGATCGGCGTCGCACAGACGGTCGTGCGGATCCAGACCGAGGAACTGCGCGGACCCGACGGGGCGCACCTGCTGGCGACGATGCGCGCCGATGTGATCATCGACCCCGACGCCGACACCGCGGACGAGATCATGGAGCTGGCACACGTGTCGGGCGCCGACGAGGTGTACCCGATGTCGGGTGGCCAGTTGCTCGTGCTCGGTGCCGTCATCGGCGAGTCGTCACCGTTCGTCGGCCACGACCTCGCGGAGATCGGCCGGTCGTTCGAACCGGAGTGGAAGTTCCTGTTCGGTGCGTTGACCCGTGACGGCGAAACGGTGATTCCTCGTGGCGACCAGGTCCTCGAGGTCGGCGACCACGTGCGCGTGCTGACCACGCGCGAAGCGCGCCGAGAGATCCTCGAACTGCTCGGCGCCGCGACGCGCCAGGCGCGTCGCGTGATGGTGCTCGGCGGCGGAGCGGTCGGAACCCGCGTCGCCGAACGGCTCCAGAGCGAGGGCGCAACGGTCGTGCTGATCGAGAACGACCCTGGGCGTGCGAAGGCATTGAGTGAACGTCTGCCTCGCGTGACCGTGGTGCAGGGTGACATCGCCGACACCGAACTGCTCCTCGAGGAGTCGGTGTCGCGCATGGATCTGGTGATCGCGGCGACCGGAGACGACGCGTCGAACGTCCTCGCCTGCGCCTACGCAGCGGCGGAAGGCGATGCCTTCACCGTGGCCGTGCTGCACCGCCTCGCGCTGCTGCCGCTCGTGCGTCAGTTCGGCATCGATGCTGCACTCAGCCCGCGCACCGCGTCGGCGAATGCCGTCCTGCGACACATTCGCGGCGGCACCGCGGCGGTCGCCACGTTCCTCGAGAGCGATGTCGAGGTCAACGAATTCGAGATCGAACCGGGCAGCGAGGCCGACGGCGCCGTCGTCGCCGACCTCCATCTGCCGCACTCGGTCCTGCTCGGAGCGGTCACCCGTCCCGGCGGTGACGCGGTGATCGTTCGTGGGCGCACACAACTCGTCGCCGGGGACAACGTGGTGGTGTTCTCCCGGCCCGATTCGTTGGCGGTCACCCGGAAGACCTTCAGCGCGTGAGCAGCTTGACGACCGGCCACTCGGCCGGGCGGGTCTCGTGGTTCGGTGGCCGCGGTGAGCGGCTGCTGGCACCGGGTCGGTACTCGTCGATCGTCGGCAATGTCGTCGGTCTGACGCTGGCGGTCGTCGGCGTCGGCATCTTCGTGTCGGGCATCGTCGACCTGATCGACGGTGGGCCCGACGTCGCCGTGCTGATGGTGACCGGGTTGGTCATCTGGATCGTCGGCTCGGTGATGTGGCGGATGACGATCGTGCCGAAGCAGATCCGGACGCTCGACGTGTTCACCACGGTGACGTTGGCCTGGGTCGCGATGGCGATCGCCGGCGCCGTGCCGTACGTGCTGACCGGTCAATTCACGCGGATCGACGATGCGCTCTTCGAGTCGATCTCGGGGTTCACGACCACCGGAGCGACGGTCATCGCCGACATCGAAGCGACGTCGAAAGGGCTGTTGTTCTGGCGGTCGACGACACAGTGGATGGGTGGCATGGGCGTGATCGTGCTCGTCGTGGCGGTGTTGCCCACCGTGGGTTCGGGCGGCATGAGCCTGCTCGCGGCGGAGGCTCCCGGACCGACGGGGGAGCGGTTGACCCCACGGGTCCGCGAGACCGCTCGTCGGCTCTGGGGGGTGTACGTCGGCTTGACCGTTGTCCTGGCTGCCGCGTACGGGCTGGCCGGGATGAGTCTCTACGACGCGGTGTCGCACAGCTTCACCACGGTGTCGACCGGCGGTTTCTCCCCGTACCAAGCGTCGATCGGGGCGTTCGATTCGGCCACGATCGAGTGGATCTGCATCGTGGCCATGCTGCTCGCCGGCGGCAGCTTCACCCTGTACTACCGGGCACTCAAGCGTGATCCCAAGCCGCTGTTGCGCTCGACGGAGTTCCACGTCTACCTGGCGATCGTTGCGGCGATCACCTTGTGGGCCTTCGTGGCGTCGGGCAACGACGGTGGGCAGGCCGCCGGGTTTCGCGACTCGTTGTTCACCACCGTGTCCACGGTGACGACCACCGGGTACGTCACGACCGAGTACGGCCTGTGGAGCCAGACCGCGCAGCTCATGCTGCTCATCGCGATGCCGATCGGTGCGATGGCCGGCTCGACCGCAGGTGGTGTCAAGGTGGTTCGGGTGATGGCGGTCGCGAGCTTCGCCCACCGCGAGGCGTTGCGGCATCTGCACCCCCGCCTGGTGCGTCCCGTGCGCGTCGGCAACGGCATCCTGCCCGACGACGTCGCCCGACGGGTGATGGGGTTCATGGTGCTCTCCCTCGCCATCTTCGGCGGTGGCGCCGTGCTCATCTCGGCGACAGGTCCGGACATGATCACGTCGTTCTCGTCGTCGGCCACGGCGTTCGGCAACGTCGGACCCGGCCTCGGATCGCTCGACCACGCCAACGACTTCTTGTCGATTCCGCCTGCCGGGAGGTGGATCGCCATGGGCCAGATGCTCCTCGGACGACTCGAGATCTACCCCGTGATCCTGGCCCTGTCCGTGGTGACCCTCCGCCTCCCCCGAGCCCTCCATCGCCGCCGCACGTCCTGACCCGGGGACCGCGGTGTGCCGAGATCCCGGCGGAAGTCGTGCCGGCGAGGGAAGCGCCAGCGACGACCAGTTGGGGCTACCAGTTGGGTGCGAACTTGGAGATGGTCGCGGCGACGGCGTAGGCGCGTTCGGCGCCGCCGGGGCGGTCGTCGCGGAGCTCGTTCGTCGCGATCCGCAGGGCGGCACCAGCGACGCGTTCGCTGCCGAGACCGAGCCGCAGGGCCGGCCGCAGGATCGCCGGGCGACCGAGGAAGCGGGCCGTGAGACGCCCGACCTTGTGGTACTGGCCGACCTGGTCGGCGATCAGGTTCGGATACCGCTGCAGCGTCGTGGAGTTCCCGGAGGTGAGCGCCTCGTCGAGGACCTCCGCCGCGAGTCGTCCGCTCATCAGCGCCGCATCGATGCCGTCGCCGTTGAAGGGGCTCGCTGAGCCGGCGGCATCGCCGGCGACGAGGAACGTCGGACCCATCTTCGGTCCGACCGACCCGCCGAGCGGCACACGAAAGCGTGTGGGCGCCTTGAGCTTGGCGGCGGGATCGAGCCCCCACCGGTCGGCGATCTGTTGCACGAAGGAGTCGAGCAGTTTGAGGGCGTTCACGCCGCGAGCGTCCCGGTAGGTCGACAGCAGGGCAACGCCGACGTTGACGGTGCCATCGCCGACGGGGATGACCCATCCGTAGCCGGCGATCGGGTTGCCCGCCGCGTCGAGAATCCCGAGTTCGGTCTCGATCCAGGACTCGGTGTGTCGCGGCGACGCGAAGTAGGTGCGGGTCGTGATCCCGTAGGGCCACTGCCGATGGCGCGTCGTTCCGAGTCCGCGCCCGAAGGAACTGTTGGCACCGTCGGCAACGACGACGAACCGGGAACGGACCGCTTCCGCGCGGGAGGCGTCCGCGTCGAGGTCGTCGGCGATCGCGAGTTGTGCACCGCGGACGAAGCCGCGCTCGGCGATCGGGGTCGTCGCCTCGTGACCCATCAGGACGGTGGCGCCAGCACCGGCCGCTTGCACACGAAGGTGCGCGTCGAGGACGTCGCGTCGCAGGACGGCCGCATGGTCGGCGACGTCGTCGAGTTGCGGCCAGGGTGCGGCGACCTCGCGTCGCCCGTGCAGCAGGCGCACGCCGACGATGCGGTGCCCGTCGAGTCGGAGCGGGTCGACCTCGAGCCGAGCGAGTTCGCCGAGCGCTCGTGGGGTCAGAATGTCGCCGCAGGCCTTGTGGCGCGCGACCGGCCGCTTCTCGACGATGGTGACGTGGTGACCGGCCCGCGCGAGGTACGTGGCGACCGATGCTCCGGCGGGTCCTCCGCCGACGACGAGGACGTCGGTGTCCAGTTGGACCGCCGTCAGCCGGCCGATCCCTCGACCGCCTCGGGGCCGACCGGTGCGATCGCGACCTCGCCGAAGGTCTCGCCCTCGGGCGACGTCAGGTCGTACTCGCCGTGCTCGACGGCGTCGTAGACCGGGGCGTCCTCGGAGCACCAGGTCTCGAACTCCTCGGCGTATTCCTCGCTCGTCGGATCGGCGCCACCGAGCGTGTAGCGCTCGTGGCACACGACACCGATGATCTCGTCCTGGGTGAGCTGCGAGCCGAACTGCGGCATCACGCCGCGGCTGCCGGTGACGTGCGGGCCGCCCGGCCGGTCGGGGTTGCCGTAGATCTCGACGCCGGCGGCGTTGTAGCCCTCGGTGCCGTAGTAGACGTAGCGGATCTGGTCTTCGATGTGCGGGAAGGTCAGCAGGACCTCACCGCCGGAGAACGGGTATCCCTGGCCGCCGTCGCCGGCACCGCCGTGGCAGCTCGCACAGTTGCCGTACGTCTCGGCGCCGACGCCGAGCGGACCGCTGGCCTCTTCGGGACTCTCGGTGACCGAGCGGACGTACATGAAGGCCCAGACCGGCATCAGGCTCAGCGTGGCCATCGCCCAGAACGGGATCTTCTTGCGTTGCTTGGCTGCCTGCACGTACACCGGGTCGGGCTTGGGCGGCGGTGGTGCGGCAGCGGCAGGAGCCTTGGTCCGCGCGGCCGGGCCAGTCGCTGCAGGCGCAGGCGCGGCAGCGGGAGTGGTGGTGGCCGGCGTGCTCGCCGCGGGGGCGTCGGCGGCGGGGGCAGCGTCGTCGCCGCCCTGGCCGATCGCGGAGCGCCGCTCGCGCGACCGCTTGAGGAGATGTTCGGGAATCTCGGTCACTGGGGGGATGATAGATGGCCATCGCACCGATGAGGGAATCTGTGAGGTGATGAGAGGTGATCAGCCGTGACGAATGGCCATTCGGTCGGACGTCG
>JBAWHL010000373.1:0-9255 GCA_049593815.1 Ilumatobacteraceae bacterium
ATCGGCCAACCGAAGTCCGGTCGTGACCCGCACACCGACGAGACCGACGATGACGACGGTGTGAATGCCGCGGTCGGCGACGGTGCTTTCGAGACCGGCGGTGGGGCGTGAGCGACGAACCGGTGAACACCCGCGCCGAGCGGGCCGCGATCGTCGCATTCGCAATCGCGATGGTCGGTGGTGTCGTCGCCGCCTACGGCTACTGGTCCGACCACACCGAGGTCTGGCTGGGCATCGGCCTCGGGCTCTGCCTCGCCGGGATCGGGTTCGGGCTGGTGTCGTGGGCGAAGTTCCTCGACCTCGACGAGCACGTCGCCCAACAGCGAGAGCCGCTGCGGACGACGCCCGCCGAGCAGGCGGACTTCGACGAGGAGATGGCAGAGACACGCACGACGGTCGGCCGCCGGCCTCTGATCGCCGCGCTGTTCGCCGGCTCGCTCGGCAGCCTCGTCATCGGATTCGTCGGTCCCATCGGCTCGCTCGGGCCGAAGCCGGGCGGCGAACGCGGACGCACCTCGTGGGCGACGGGCCGTCGCCTCGTGACCGCCGACGGCAACCCGATCGGTGTCGACTCCGCTGGGCTCGACCAACTGGCGACCGTGTTCCCCGAGGGTCACATCGGCCAGGACGACTCGCAGGTGGTGCTGCTGCGGATGTCGCCCGACCTGCTCACCGAGCGCACCGTCGACGGTGGAACGGTCGAGGGATGGGTCGCCTACTCCAAGATCTGCACACACGCCGGTTGCTCGGTCGGGCTGTTCGGTGTCGACTCACGTCCGCCCGACGTGCTGCGCCAGCTCGTGTGCCCCTGCCATCAATCGGTGTTCGACCCCGTCGACGCCGCCCGACCCGTCGGCGGCCCAGCGACCCGCTCGCTGCCGCAACTTCCGATCGGTGTCGACGACGAAGGATTCCTCGTCGCGCTGTCCGACTTCGACCGCCCGGTCGGCCCACTCGCATGGGACGAGGCATGACCGCCGCCGTGCACGAGAGCGACGAGACGACCGGCGGTGCGCCCGGCAACGACGCCGCGACCACGAAACGGCGCGGCCTGGTCGAGCGCTACGTCGACTCGGTCACGTCGCGCACCGGGTCCGGGTCGTGGCTGACCAAGAACCTCCGAAAGGTCTTCCCGACGCACTTCTCGTTCCTCTGGGGTGAGCTCGCGCTGTACAGCTTCGTCGTCTTGATCCTCACCGGCACTTACCTCACGCTGTTCTTCGAGGGCTCACAGGAGACGCTCGTCTACACCGGGTCGTACGACGCGCTGCAAGGCCAGGAGGTGTCGGCCGCGTTCGACTCGGTGATGCGCATCTCGTTCGAGACCAAGGGCGGCCTGCTGATCCGTCAGATGCACCACTGGGCGGCGCTGATCTTCATCGGCGCGATCGCGATGCACATGGCACGCGTGTACTTCACCGGAGCATTCCGGCGTCCTCGCGACCTCAACTGGTACGTCGGACTCGGCCTGCTGCTCCTCGCGCTCGCCGCCGGGTTCACCGGCTACTCGCTGCCCGATGACCTGCTGTCGGGGACCGGCCTGCGCATCACGTACGCCATCATCCTCTCGTTGCCGTTCGTCGGGGAGCGACTGACGTACCTGATCTTCGGTGGCGAATGGCCGGGCACCGACATCATCGGACGCCTGTACCCCGTCCACATCATGATCATCCCAGGACTGATCATCGGCCTGCTCGCCGTGCACCTCGCGCTCGTCTGGCATCAGAAGCACACGCAGTTCAAGGGCCCGGGCCGCACCGAGAGCAACGTCGTCGGTGAGCGCGTCTGGCCCGCATTCGCGATGAAGTCGACCGGCCTGTTCTTCATGGTCGCCGGCGTGATCACGCTGATGGGGGCACTCTTCGACATCAACGCGGTGTGGCTGTATGGCCCGTACGACGCAGCCCAGGCGACGTCATTCGCCCAGCCCGACTGGTACATCGGCTTCCTCGAGGGCTCGGTTCGTCTGTTCCCGCCGTGGGAGGTCCGCATCGGCGACTACATGATCAACAACCTCGTGTTCTCTGCGGTGCTGATCCCGGGCCTGATCTTCGGCGGACTGTTCGCGGTGCCGTTGATCGAACGTCTGCTGACCAAGGACGACCGTGACCATCATCTCCTCGATCGACCGCGCGACGCCCCGAACCGCACGGCGATCGGTGCCGCCTCGATCACCGCGGTGGCGATCCTGTTCATCGCGGGCGGCCAGGACGTGATCGCGGACACGTTCGACGTGTCGGTCGGCCATGTCACCACCGTCTTGCAGATCTCGTTCCTCGTGGCCCCGCCCGTCGCGTGGTATCTGACCAGACGCTCCTGCCTGGCCCTGCAGGAACGGCCCGGTCCCGACCGCACCGAACGACGGGTGCCGATCGCACGCACCGGAGGCGGTGGCTACACCGAACCAGAGGTCGACGACGACTGGATGGACTCCGGCGGCGCCGCTCCCGGGCACTTCGACCACACGACCGCGGCAGACGACGTGCGTGGCCCGGCGACGGATCGGGGTGACCGATGATCGCCACCGCGCTCCTCGAGCAACTCGAACCGCCGATCACCGATCAGGCCGAAACCGTCGACGACGTCTGGACGCTGTTCTTGTGGATCGGCTTCGGGGTCTTGGCGATGGTCGTCGTCCTCGTCGTGTGGATCATGTTCCGCTATCGGCGCCGCAGCGACGACCTGCCGCCGCAGAAGCACTACAACATCCCCATGGAGATCGCCTACACGGTGATCCCGCTCTTCGTCGTCGCTGGACTCTTCGCGTTGACCGTCGTCACGATCCAGGCGATCGACGGCACCGACGACGACCCCGACCTCATCGTCCACGTCACCGCCTACCAGTGGTCGTGGGAGTTCGAGTACCCCGACAGCGGCGTCACGATCGTCGACGACAGCGACGTCAGCGACCCCGAACTCGTTCTCCCCGCCTCGTCGACGATCCGTTTCGATCTCGAATCGCTCGACGTCGTCCACTCGTTCTGGCTGACCGCGTTCCGGTTCAAGCGCGACATGATCCCCGGCAGCCCCACGAGCTTCCGCGTCGACATGGGCGACACGGTCGGTTGGTTCCCGAACGCCGGGGTGTGCGCCGAGTTCTGCGGCCTCGACCACGCCTACATGCGCTTCTCTGTCCGCCTGCTCGAGCCCGCCGAGTTCGATGCCTGGCTGGACGATCAACGCGCCGCCCAGGACGTGCCGACGAGTGGAAGCGAGGAGGCAGCACCGTGACGACCACCGAACCGATCCGCCATCTCGGCGACGGCGACCCCGATCATCTCGTGTCGATCGACGACTTCGTCGACGAGCGCGAGCGCGGGCACCTTCCGCGTTCGTTGACCGGGTGGCTGACCACGACCGACCACAAGGCGCTCGGCATCGCCTACATCGTGACCTCGATGATCTTCCTCGGGATCGGTGGTGCCCTCGCCGGCATCATCCGCGCCGAATTGGCCGAACCGGGCCTGCAAATCGTCAGCGAACAGACCTACAACGGCGTCTTCACCATTCACGGCAGCGTGATGGTGTACCTCTTCGCCGTCCCGTTCGGCTTCGGACTGGCGAACTACCTGATCCCGCTGCAGATCGGCGCACCGGACCTCGCGTTCCCCCGACTCAACGCGTTCTCGTACTGGCTGTACGTGATCGGCGGAGCCGTGATGTTGCTCGGGTTCGTCAGCGACGGGGGAGCGGCGTCGTTCGGCTGGTTCGCCTATCCGCCGCTGTCGGGCATCGCCGGCTCGCCCGGTCTCGGTGCGGACCTGTGGGTGATCTCGATCATCCTCACCGGGACATCCGGAACGCTCACCGCCGTCAACGTGATCGCGACGGTCACGATGATGCGCGCGCCCGGCATGACCCTGTTCCGGATGCCGATCCTCACCTGGAACATGTTCATCACGGCCTTCATGGTGCTGCTCGCCTTCCCCGTGCTGTCGGGTGCGCTGATGATGCTGGAGGCCGATCGCCAGTTCGGAACCCACTTCTTCGATCCGGTGCGCGGTGGGTCGCCCGTGCTGTGGCAGCACCTGTTCTGGTTCTTCGGTCACCCCGAGGTGTACATCGTGGCGCTGCCGTTCTTCGGCGTGGTCACGGAGATCTTCCCCGTCTTCGCTCGCCGCCCGGTGTTCGGCTACAAGGGCCTCGTCCTCGCGACGCTCGCCATCGGGGCGCTGTCGACGTCGGTGTGGGCACACCACATGTTCGTCAGCGGGGAGGTGGTGCTGTCGTTCTTCGCGCTCACCTCGTTCCTGATCGCCGTACCGACCGGTGTCAAGGTGTTCAACTGGATCGGCACGATGTGGGACGGTTCGCTGACCTTCGAAGCGCCGATGAAGTTCGCGATCGGCTTCCTCGTCACGTTCGTCGGTGGCGGGATCACCGGCGTGATGTTGGCGTCACCGACACTCGACTTCCACCTGTCCGACTCGTACTTCGTGGTCGGTCACTTCCACTACGTGATGGGTGGGACCGTCGTGTTCGCCATGTTCGCAGCGATCTACTTCTGGTGGCCCAAGGTGACCGGCAGGATGTTGTCGGAGCGTCTCGGCACGCTGCACTTCTGGCTGCTGATGATCGGGTTCAACATGACGTTCTTCGGCATGCACCTGCTCGGTCGAAACGGCATGCCACGCCGCGTCGCCGACTACGAGCCGATCGGTTCGTTCGAGTTCTGGAACATGGTGTCGTCGATCGGTTTCGTCGTGCTCGTCATCGCCATGGTGCCGTTCGTCGTCGCGATGATCCGGTCACTGCGCGGCCCACGCAACGCGGGGGCCGACCCGTGGGGCGCGAACTCGCTGGAGTGGGCCACGACGTCGCCCCCGCCCGAACACAACTTCAGTTGGCTCCCGCCGATCCGCTCCGAGCGGCCGGTGTTCGACCTGCGATGGATCAACCACGACGAGGTCGGTGCCCCAGCGGTCCGCGCCGCGTGGCAAGCGCGCGAAGGACACGACGACCGCTGGTTGCCACTGCAGCCCGACACGGGCGCTCCGTCTGCAACGGCGGGCACACCCGAGGACGACGCGTCGTGAAGATCGAGACGCTGCTCTGGGTCGGCGTGACCGTCTTCTATGCGGCCGTCGGCGTGGCCTACATGCTCGTGGGCGGGGATCCGGCGGGTGTCTCGATCCTGTTCATGGCCACGGGGCTCGGCGGCCTGATCGCGGGATGGACCTGGGACTGGGGCCGCCGACACGGAGAACGCGTCGAGGACCGGCCCGACACCGATGCGGCCGACAACACCGGCGTCGTCGGCGTGTACCCGACCGAGAGCCTGCGGCCCGTCGCGCTCGCCATCGGAGCGACGGCGCTGCTCGCCGGAATTCCGCTGGGGTCGTGGCTGAGCATGGTTGGCCTGGCGATCATCGCCTCGCAGGTCATGCTCCTGGTCCGCGACCTCGACACGTGAGTCACCGGGGCTGACGTTGCTGGCCCACGTGAACCCCGCCGAGCACGTGGCGCTCGTGCTCGTGGGTGTCGTTGCCGTCGCGGTGTACGGCTGGGCCTGGTTGCATCTGCCGGAGCCTCGTCGGCGCACGTGGCGCCTGTGGGCGTGGGCCGGGGGAGTGTTCGCGCTCGCGGTGTCGACCTCCGCACCGGTCGAGCGACTCGCCGACGAATCGTTCACGGGCCACATGGTGCAGCACCTGCTGATGATCATCGTGGCGGCCCCGTTGCTCGTGGTGGCGCGTCCCGTACGAACACTCGGCGACGGGCTGCAGGCTTCGCCGCGGACGACACCGACCGAGCGTCGGGTGGCCCGATGGTGGCGGACGGCGGGGCCGGTCATCGCCCCTGCCGCGTTCTTGGTGGTGTTGTTCGTGACCCACCTCACCGGGATCTACGACGAGGCGCTGCAGAATCGGTTCGTTCACGACGCGGAGCATCTGGCGTACCTGCTCACGGCGGTCGCCTTGTGGGCGGTCGTCCGTTCGGCGGGCCGAGCGAGCGCTCCAGGTCGGGTTGCGGCGGTGTTCGCTGTGATCGGGGGGAGTGCCCTGTTGGGCGTCGTGCTCCTCACCGCGTCGACCCCGTTGATCGACACCTACGCGACCTCGCTCGGCACCGCCGACGCCTTGGACGACCAGCGTGCTGCCGCCTCGCTGATGTGGGTCGGGGGCATGGCGCTGACCCTGCCGTTGCTGGTCACCTCGGTGTGGCGGTGGGCGAACGCCGAGCAACGCGCCGCCGAACGGCTGGAGGCGTTGGGTGTCGGTGAGGGCCGGCCGACCTGAGCGTGCGAGCATGGCCCATGGCAGGAACTGGACGGAACGGCACGGTGGTCGAGACGACCGCCGGCAAGGTCAAGGGCACGACGAGTTCGAAGGGTCGACTCACACATCACCTGGGCATCCCGTACGCGGCGCCGCCGGTCGGTGACGCCAGGTGGGCCGCACCGTCTCCGCCGGAGGCCTGGCGCGGCACGAAGAAATGCACCAAGTACGCGCCGCCCGGGTTTCAACGAGCGGGGACGATGGATGAGTTCCTCGACCGGATCGCAACCGGCATCGGTCTCGGCCGGGCGCGGGCGAAGGCGCTCGGCGTCGGCCTGAAGCTGTCCGCGCGCACGTCGAGCGAGGACTGTCTGGCGCTCAACGTTCATGCGCCGACCGGGGCCAAGGGCCTGCCGGTGATGGTGTGGATCCATGGTGGGGACCACACCGACGGTGACGGCGGCCAGCCGATGTACAACACCGACGCGTTCCCGACACGAGGATGCGTGCTGGTCACGATCAACTACCGCCTGGGACTCATGGGCTTCTTCGCTCACCCGGACCTGGCGGCGGAGTCGCCGGACGGCGTCTCGGGGAACTACGGCCTGCTCGATCAGATCGCCGCCCTCGAATGGGTGCGCGACAACATCGCCGCGTTCGGCGGCGACCCCGGCCAGGTGACGATCTTCGGCGAGTCCGCTGGCGGCGAAGCGGTGTTGAACCTGATGACGTCGCCGCGTGCGCGGGGGCTGTTCCACCGCGCGATCGCGCAGAGCCCGAGCGACTCGGCCCGTTGGGTGCACCTGCGGCGGCCCGCCCTCGACTGGATGCCCGCCGAGGACGCGGCTGTCGAATTCGCTGATCTCGTCGTCGGGCCCGGTCCGGGCCAGATGGAGCGGTTGCGGGCGATGGAGCCCGACGCCCTGTACGAGATCTATCGCGAGCACCCCGAGTGGGGGCGCTACTTCTACCCGGTCGTCGACGACGTCATTCTTCCCTCGACGCCGATGTCGGCATTCAGCGATCAGCAGCAGGCCTCAGTGCCATTGATGATCGGCTACAACAACGACGAAGCCACGCTGTTCCTCGGCGTCGTGCACCCGGCCGGCGGGGAGTTCGAAGTGCCGCTCGGCGAGAGCGCAGTCACGCCCATCGAGGCCCGCGCCGCCTTCGAACGGTCGTACCCGTCGCCGGAGCACGTCGACCGCCTGATGGCGGCGTACCCCGGCCTTGCGACCCTGACCGAGTCGGCGGTGGCCGCCGAACTCCGTGACCACATGTTCGGTGTGCACGTCGACCATGCCGCCCGCCAACACGCCGCCGGGGGACACCCGGTGTACCGCTACCACTTCGATGCCGTGCCGCCCTCGAAGAAGCAGACCGTCGGCGCCTTCCACGCGGCCGAGATCTTCTACGTCTTCGATGCGCAGATTCCGCTGATGCCCGTGGCCGACGACGCCCACCTGCTGGCCCGCGAGATGGGGGACCGGTGGTTCGCGTTCGCGGCGACCGGTGTTCCCGACTCGCCTGGTCGCGCCAGCTGGCCTGCCTACGACCCGGGGGATCCCCATCACATGGTGTTCGACCGTCCGGCCTCGGAGGTCCAGGCGTGCCCGCCGCAGTCGGGTCTCGACGTGATGCGCGAGCGCATCGCGTGGCTGACCGATTCGTTGCGCGCCTCCCGGTAGTCCGCCCTCGCCATTGCGCGTTCGGCTCCCACGCCCGGAGTCGTCGGCTCGCTCCGTACGTCGGCAACCGCATGGCAACTGCACGGCAACCGCATGTCGGTCCGTCGGAGCTGTACTACCTTGTGCGCTCACGCATGTGACGAACGACACAAGGGGGACGCGGCATGGCAATTCCGAATGGTCCGGAGGGGATCACACCGGCATGGTTGAGAGAGCACGTCGGCTTCGACGTGACATCGGTCGAGGTCGTCGAGATCGGTGCCGGAATCGGAGTCAGCAGCGCGGTGTATCGCGCCTCGTTGACCGGTGAGAACGTGCCGGATTCCGTCGTCGTGAAGCTCATTGCGAAGGATCCGGCGGCGGCGTTCACCAGCGCGGTGCTGAAGTTCTACCGACGCGAGGTGCAGTTCTACGACAAGCTCGCCGACGAGGCGCCGGTACGCACTCCTCACGGATACTTCGGCGAGGTGACCGATGACGACGCCGACGTCGTCATCGTCATGGAGGACCTCATCGGCAATCGAATCGTCGACCAGACGCAGAAGGTCTCGATGGACGACGCCCACCGCGTCGTCGATGCGATCGCTGACTGGCACGCACACTGGTGGAACCGCACCGAGGGGTTGTGCGAGGCACGGATGGCCGTGGCGTTGTCCGATCCGATCTACCCGGCCATGCTCCCGGGCCTGTTCGAGGAAGGGTGGGCAAAGCTCAACGCGTCCGCTGACTGCGTGCCGCACGACCGTCTGCAGCCGATCGGTGAGCGGTGGTCGAAGGTCGTTGGCGAGTTGCTCCAACAGCTCAGCACGGGCTCGATGACGATGTTGCACGGCGACGTCCGCGCCGACAACATCATGTTCTCGGACGAGGACGAGCCGATCTTCATGGACTTCCAGATCCTCGGGGTCGGAAGTGCCGCCTACGACATCGCGTACTTCATCACCCAGAGCCTCGATGTCACTGCGGGCGAGGAGCGTGCACTGTTCGACCAGTGGACAGCGCGCCTCGAGGCGAACGGGGTGCCCCATGACGACCTCGCTGTGCTCTGGGAGCAGTACCGGGTCGCGGCGCTGTTCTGCCTGGTGTACCCGGTGGTCGCCGCTCGTGGCATGGACCTCGACGACGCTCGCGAAGCGGCACTCGCGAACGCGATGCTGCACCGCTTCGAACGCGCCGAGGTCGACCTGGACCTGGTGTCGATCCTGCCGTAGCGCAACTCGGCCCGGGCGCGAAACCGGGCCCGAGAGGTGTGTTCCCGTTGGCGGGGAAGGGCTTGGATCAGTCAGTGGGACCGTTTGCCGGTCTCACTCCTGGATCCCTGTGTGACACCTCGTCGGGCCCATGTCCAT
>JBAWHL010000374.1:0-1768 GCA_049593815.1 Ilumatobacteraceae bacterium
AGGTGCATGCCGAAGAACGTCATGTTGAACCCGATCATCAGCAGCCAGAAGTGCAGCGAGCCGAGCCGCTCCGACAGCATCCGTCCGGTGACCTTCGGCCACCAGAAGTAGATCCCCGCGAACATCGCGAACACCACCGTTCCGCCCATCACGTAGTGGAAGTGGCCGACCACGAAGTACGAGTCGGACAGATGGAAGTCGAGTGTCGGCGAGGCGAGCATCACGCCGGTGATCCCACCACCGACGAACGTGACGAGGAATCCGATGGCGAACTTCATCGGTGCCTCGAACGTGAGGGAGCCGTCCCACATCGTGCCGATCCAGTTGAACACCTTCACGCCGGTCGGAACCGCGATCAGCATCGAGGTCGCCGCGAAGAACGGCAGCACCACCTCGCCCGTCACGAACATGTGGTGTGCCCACACCGATGTCGACAGCGCACCGATCGCCAGCGTGGCGAGGACAAGTCCCTTGTATCCGAACACCGGGCGCCTCGCGAACACCGGGAAGATCTCGGTGACAACCCCGAAGAACGGCAACGCCACGATGTACACCTCCGGATGCCCGAAGAACCAGAAGAGGTGCTGCCACAGGATCGGTGAACCGCCCGCGACCGGATCGAAGAAGTGGGTGCCGAACTGGCGGTCGGCCTCGAGCATCATCAACGCGCCGGAGAGCACCGGGAACGCGAGCAGCACCATGAACGCCGTGATGAGGAGGTTCCAGGTGAGGATCGGCATCCGGAACAACGTCATGCCGGGGGCGCGCATCATCGTGATCGTCGCGATGACGTTGACCGCAGTGAGCGTGCCGGACGTGCCCGTCAGGATGATCGAGATCACCCACAGATCAGCGCCGAGACCAGGAGAACCGGAGATCCCCGACAACGGTGGGTAGGCGAACCAGCCGAACGATGCCGCTCCCCCGTCGCTGACGAACCCGAGCAGCATCACCGCGCCGCCGATCACGTACAGCCAGTACGAAAAGGCGTTGAGCCGCGGGAACGCGAGGTCGGGAGCGCCGATCTGCAGCGGCACCAGGTAGTTGGCGAGACCGAAGCCGAACGGCACGGCGAACAGGTACACCATCACGCTGCCGTGGATGGTGAACACGCCGTTGTACGTCTGCTCGCTGACGATCTGCATGCCCGGCTCGGCCAACTCGGCGCGGATGATCCCGGCGAGCAGCCCTCCGATCGCGAGGAAGACCATCGAGGTGACGATGTACGCGATACCGAGCGCCTTGTGGTCGGTCGTCGTGAGCCAACCGGTCAGCGAGCGGGGCAGATGTCCGCGCTCGGACTCGTCGACGAAGTCGTCGATCGAGACGAGGCCCCGTTCGTCACCGTCGCCCAGCCGTCGTACCGGTTCCGTGGTCGTCACGTCGCCGCCTCCAGTTGGTCGGTGAGCCAAGCGTCGAACTCGTCCGGCGGGAGCACCCGAACGGAAAATCTCATCCGCGCGTGGTCGAGCCCGCAGAACTCGGCGCACACCCCGGCGTTCGGGAAGTAGCCGGTGGTGCCGTCCATGTCGACTCGGAAGTTGCTCGGGCTGCCGGGAATCATGTCGCGCTTGAAGCGGAACGCGGTGAGCCAGAACGAGTGGACGACGTCGACCGACTCCAGGTCGAATCGAATCGTCGAAGAGGCGGGCAGGACCAATTCCGGGTCGGCGACGTCACTGGAGTCGACGATCACCACACCGCTCTCCGGATACTCGAACTCCCACGACCATTGATACGCGGTGACGTGCACGACGAGATCGGGGTC
>JBAWHL010000375.1:0-7602 GCA_049593815.1 Ilumatobacteraceae bacterium
GCCATGGAGAAGACGAGCTCGTTGAACAGCGGCGAGCTGTAGTCCATGCGGGTGACGTTGGTCGGCCCCTGGAGGTACGACAGCTGCTCGCCGGTCTTCTCCATGCCGGTGTGCAGGTAGCCGATGATCGGCTTGCACCGCAGCACGGTCTCGCCCTGGAGTTCGAGCATCAGTCGCAGCACACCGTGCGTCGACGGGTGCTGTGGCCCCATGTTGATGATCATGGTCTGGTCTTCGTCGGGGTCCTCCGGCAGGTCGCCGAGCTTGGCGACCTCGGCTTCCGACATGCGCAGGACGGCGCCGACTTCGCGCATCAGTTCCTTGGCCGTCTGCTCGCTGCGTGGCTTGAGCTGCTGATCGCCTTCGTTGGTGCCGGCGACGGAGCGCTCGTAGTACCCGTTGGTCAGGTCGGTGCTCATCAGGCGTTCGCCCCCTTGAACTGCACCGGGATGCGACCGACGTCGTAGTCCTTGCGGAGCGGGTGGCCGATCCAGTCCTCGGGCATCAGGATGCGGGTGAGATCTGGGTGGTCGCTGAAGGAGATGCCGAACATGTCGAACACCTCTCGTTCCATCGCCTCGGTACCGGGATGGACGTCGAAGAGCGTGGGCAGGGTGGCGTCGTCGGCGGGCACCTGGACGCGCAGACGCACGCGTCGACGGTTGCGGAGATCGAGGAGGTTCACCACGACCTCGAACCGTTCGGCCACGACACCCTCGGGCAGGTCACGATCGAGATGCTCGAGGTAGTCGACGCCGCACAGGTCGATGCAGGTGACGAAGCCGTCGTCGGCCAGCGCCTTGACGGTGCCGAGGTACTCCTCACGAGTCGGGAACTGGAGATCGGCGACCGTCATGACTGCTTCGCTCCGAGCAGCACCGGCGTGGCGCCGCCTGGCTCGATGAACTCGACGTGGACGTTGGCGCCCGCACCGGACTCGTCGCGGCGCTTCATGATCTGGTTGGTCTCGATCAATCCATGGAGTGTCTCGATCGCATGGATCAGCGTCTCCGGCGTCGGCGGGCAGCCCGGCGCATAGACGTCGACGGGAACGATCTGGTCGACGCCCTGCACGATGGCGTAGTTGTTGAACATGCCGCCCGAGGAGGCGCAGACGCCCATCGAGATGACCCACTTGGGCTCCATCATCTGGTCGTAGACCTGGCGCAGCACGGGTGCCATCTTCTGGCTCACACGTCCGGCGACGATCATGATGTCGGCCTGACGCGGCGACGCGCGGAACACCTCCATGCCGAAGCGAGAAATGTCGTAGTGCGCCCCGCCCGTGGCCATCATCTCGATGGCGCAGCAGGCGAGCCCGAACGAGGCCGGCCACGACGAGCGCGAGCGCGACCAGTTGACGAGGTCTTCGAGTTTTCCGGTGATGACGTTGTGCGACAGCCCGCCGAGTCCGTCGTCGAGCACATCGTTGACGATGCCCATGTGATGACTCCTTCGCGTCTCGTTACGCAGCTTCTTCGTCGTCTGCTGTCAGCAGGCGACCTTCGGTTCCCACGCGTCGAACCGTCGACGCGGTCGTGCGTTCTGGTGACACCATCGACGCCTCGGCAGTCAAGCTGCGGTAGCGCTGCACCGGGCCCCAGTCGAGCCCGCCACGCGCCACTTCGTACACGAAGGTGAGGAAGAACACGACCGAGAACGCCAAGACCGCCCAGAACCCGTACGCACCGAGCTCGTTGTGCGAGACGGCATACGGGTAGATGAAGATGATCTCGATGTCGAACATGACGAACAGCATCGCGACGACGTAGAAACCGACCGGGAAACGTTCGGGCGGTTCACGACTCGGCACGATGCCGCACTCGTAGGGCGCTTCCTTGGCCGTCGAGGGTCGACGCGGCGCGAGGAGTCGCGACGCGAAGAAGCTGAGCACGCCGAAGACGACGGCGAGTCCCAACAACACGACGATCGGAAGGTACTGCCCCATGGTCAGACGCCGACTTCGACCTTGTCGGTTTCGGCGGACGCCTCGTCATCGGTCGGTGCGGTCGCCACGGTCGGCAGCGGCTGCGCGAGGTTCTCGCGGAGCTGACGATCACGACGGTGCAGGAGGTAGCACAGCGCCAGGAAGATGGCGCCGGCGCCGATCATCAGCACGAACGCCGGCTGACGACGCGCTCCGAGGTCGCGGACCATGTAGACGTAGGTCGCCTCACGGGTGTCGTCGATCACGGGCACGGCCGGGGCCCGACCGGGCTCGGTCCGCACGGGCACGTACGGGAAGGCCTCGGCCACCACGTAGTGCGGGGTGTGGAAGAAGGCGAAGAAGTCGAGTGACTCGTTGATCATCGGGTAGCGCTCGCCGCCGGTGTCGAAGATCTCGGTGATCGCGAACTCGCCCGCAGCGAATGCCTCTTCTTCGACGAGGAGTTCGGTTGCGGCGGCCTGCGCCTGACCGAAGGCCGGCAGCGCCGGGTCGAGCACGACCCAACCCTGGTCGAGGAAGGTGTCGCTCACGATCACGGCCGACTCCGCGGGCGTGGCGTCGGCGGGCACCTCTGCGGGTGGGTCGAGCATGCCGGCGGCATCGAGTGCGGGCACGCCCTGCAGCACGGACGCCCCGGTGACGGGCTGCCACGACGGGTCCGGGCCACGCAGACCGATTCCGTAGATGCCCCAGACCATGCCCATGAGCATCATCCATCCCATGAGGCCGGCCAACACGACGAGGAACGCGAGGCGCGTGCCCATGTTCGTGGCCATGATGCCGTACACGCTGCCGCACAGGATGACGACACCGATGATGACGGTGAGGAGACCGCGGAGCTCAGGCTCCCAGCCGATTGCCAACAACGACATGCTCACAAACTCCGTACGTAGTCGACGATTTCTTGGATCTGCTCATCGGTGAGCATCGTGCCGAAGCCCGGCATGCGGCCGCTGCCCTGGGCGTTGAGCCCGTACAGCTTGCCGTACTCCGAACCGTTCTCGATGAACGCGATCAGCTGATCCTCATTTTGGAAGTGCGCGTTGACCGAGCCGCCGGTGAGGTTCCAACCGTACGCGCCCTGGCCAGGCACACCCGGCTTGTCATAGCTCCACCCGAGTGTGTGGCAACGAGCGCAGCTGTAGGCGCCGCTGCCGAGTTCGAGGTTGAACAGTGCTTCGCCGAGCGACTCGGCTTCGCCATCGGCGACGGCCTTCTCGGCGGCGGCCTGGATCTCTTCCTGAACCGCGACCGGCAGGTTGCCCGAATCGCACACGAGCGGATCCTCGCCATCGCCGCAGTTCTCCCGCGGGATCTGGATGCTCTTGATGTAGGCGATCAGGTTGTCGATCTGCTGGGTGTTCATCGGGCCGCCACCGACGAGTCCCCACGGGGACATCGGCGAGAACGGACGGCCGTAGTTGAGGATGAAGCGGATCTCGTCCTCGTCGAACTTGTACATCGCCGTGTTCAGCGCCGGCGCCTTCCAGTTGACCGCTTGGACCTCCTGGGTCACCGGGTCGGTGACGGTGAACGGCGCTTCGCCGCCGACCGCTCCCATGCCGCCATGACAGCCAGCGCAGTTGAAGCCGCCTTCAGCGGTGGGTTCGAACAGCTGGGAGCCCCAGCTGGCGAACCGGTTGTCCCAGCCCTCCTGTGCACCAGCCTGGCGGCTGGGCTCGAAGATCCAGTAGAGCGGCAGTGCGACGACGGTGATCGCCAGCAGGATGACGCCGAGGAGCTGCACTCGCTCGAGCCGAGGGCCCTCGAGTGTCTCGTCGTCGTAGTACGGCCGTCGGTTCGGTGCGAGCTCGATCTCCGAGCCGACCTCGCGGCGTCCGCCGACGACGTTGAAGATGCCGTAGATGACCCAGCCGGCGATGATGATGAGGAGTGCGAAGACCCCGAGTGTGGTGGTGGTCAGTCCGACGAGCGCGGGCATCAGTGCTCACCACCGCTGGTGCAGTGCGGGCCCTCGGCCTCCTGGCCGGTGGTGTTGGTGCCGATTGCCGGTCCGGGAATCGAGTTGCCGGTGTTGACCGTGACATCGCCGTTCGTGGCGATGGTCGCCGGGAAGCGGTCCATGCCGCGAGGCGCGGGACCGCCCTTCTTCTCACCGACGCGGTTGTACTGCGAGCCGTGACACTGGCATTCGAACCACTGGCTGGTGGCGCACTCCGGCACGCGGCAGCCGAGGTGCGGGCACTTCTGGCTGAGCACGACGATGCCCTGACGCATGGTGGTCAGCAGCACTTCGGGGTACACCGTCTCGGCGAGCGGCAAGGCCTCGGACGGATATTCGGTGATCCAGGAGCGGGCTTCGGCGGCGTAGTAGAAGCCGCCGCCCTGGTTGATGCCGTCCTTGATGTTCGGCAGCTTGCCGACGTTCACCAGACCGCCGAAGCCGCCGGTGCCCGACGGCCACAGGAATGCCACGAAGGCGGCGGCCGCGAATGCACCGAGGCCAGCGCTCATCAGCGTGACCGTGGCGCGGTTGAAGAACTGACGACGCGACACACCGATGGCCTCGGGGTCGGGCGGAGTCCAGGCGACGATCTCGGGAGCCGGCCGCTCGGCGAGCTCGGTGCTGCGTGCGGCGACACCGGCGGCCTCGACCTCTGCTGCGGTGGTGTGCGTGGACACCGGCTCGGCGGACTTGCGGGCCGCCCTGTCACGCTGCACGGTCTCACCGGACAGGGCTCCTGCCCCGCGGACGTCGCTGCGACGCGCCAAGGTGAAGAAGGAAATGGCGCCAAGGACGACGACGATGCCGACGACGATGGCGATGACTGCTGCGGTACTCATGATGTGGGGGTCTCCTTTCGCAGTCTCTTAGAGCTCGAAGAACAGGCCTTCGACCCAGGGCAGGACGAAGTTGAAGCCGGGGCCTCGGAAGAACGAACCGATCAGCACGAGCACCGACCAGAACATGAGGTGCACGGTCTGCAGACCGGTCATGAACTTGCGATCCTCGGGCTTGTTGGACGGGTTGCGGTCGAGGAACGGCGCCAGGATGAGCGCGATCAGGCCGACGCCCGGAAGCGTCACACCAGCGACCATCGGGTGGAAGTAGACGAGGAGTTCCTGCAGGCCGAGGAAGTACCACGGCGCCTTGGACGGGTTCGGCGTCTGGTTCGTGTTGGCCAGCTGCAGCAGCGGTGCGTGCACGAACACCGAGAAGATGAACGTGAACGCCGTGCATGCCAGCGCCGCCACGAACTCGGCGGCGAGCAGGTGCGGCCAGGTGTGCACCTTGTCGACCGGCGTCGCCTTCACGTCTTGGATCGATCCCGACTTGACGACCGTCAGCAGACGCTGGGTGTGGCCACCCGGTCCGGCACCGACGGGCACGCCCGCAGCTGCCGGAGCAGCAGCGACGACGGCGCCGACCTTGTCGGCCACGGCGACGGCACCACCGGGAGCGGTCTCAGCCGCGCCGCCGGCCTTGGCCGCCTTGGCTGCCTTGCTGCGCTGCAACAGGGCTTCGGGAATGCGCGAATCGGCCGGTGCGGCCTCCTCGGCAGCCGGCGTCTCCGCGGCAGCTTCGGGGGCGTCGTCGGTCGACTTCTCACGCGCGGCCTGCGCCCGCTTGAGGAGATGCTCGGGGATCTCAGTCATGGTTCACCTCGCCGATCATGTCGTACGTCACGTCACTCATCATCAGAGCGGTCCGGAGATTCCGCCGTCCTTGCGGACACGCCAGAAGTGGATCGCCATGAAGATCACGATGACGAACGGCAGGAACAACACGTGCAAGACATACCATCGCAAGAGGGTCTCCGAGCCAATCTCGGCACCACCCAACAAGACGAATCTGACCTCCTGGCCGAACACGGGCGTGTAGCCCATCATGTTCGTACCCACGGTGACGGCCCACAGCGCCAACTGGTCCCACGGCAACAGGTAGCCGGTGAACGACAGCAGCAGGGTGAGCATCAGCAGGATCACGCCGATCACCCAGTTGAACTCGCGCGGCGGCTTATAGGCGCCGTGGTAGAAGACGCGGGCCATGTGCAAGAACACGGCGAGCACCATCAGGTGCGCACCCCATCTGTGCATGTTTCTGACCAACAACCCGAACGTGACCGAGGTCTGCAGGTTCTGGATGTCGTTCCAGGCAGCGGTTGCTTCGGGTCGGTAGAAGAACATCAAGAAGATGCCGGTGACCGTGAGCAGGATGAAGAGGAAGAAGCTCAGCCCGCCGAGACACAGCGTGTAGCTGACCTTGACTGCGTGGCGCTTCACCTTGACCGGGTGCAGGTGGTACAGCACCGAGTTCATGATGACGTAGCTGCGGTTGCGCGGGCTGTCGGTGTAGCCCTTGCGGAAGATCGAGCCGGGACGGAAGATCGAGCTCCATGCCTGGCTGCCCTGCACCGAGTCGACCGTGCT
Organism: Ilumatobacteraceae bacterium; assembly: GCA_049593815.1. Classification (GTDB taxonomy): domain Bacteria; phylum Actinomycetota; class Acidimicrobiia; order Acidimicrobiales; family Ilumatobacteraceae; genus Sva-07. The sequence continues at coordinate 6,341 of JBAWHL010000375.1, forward strand.
GGTGACACGGTCCTTGATGGTGGGGCGTGGTTTGTCGTCGATGATCTTTGCCATGTCAGCGTTCCCCGGCCACCCAGGCCGCGTTTGGACGCTCGCTCGCTTGCGCTCGCGGCGCTCGTGTCGTCGATGTGGTCATAGTCAGAGCCTCATGCCATAGCCATAGCCATGGTTGTTCGTGCGGACGTGGGAGTTGCCGGCGGCGGTCGCAGTGCCCGCCTTGCCGAGGATGATGACGCCCGTCGGGCATCGGTCGACACACAGAGCACAACGGGTGCAGATGTCGTCGTCGATCGTGAACATGAATGCGTCGGACGGATCGGTGCCCGGCCGTTCGGTGTGGTCGGCCTCGACCACGGCGGACGTGGCGACCATGTGGATGCACTTCCACGGGCAGATGTCCACGCAGCCCTCGCACGCGATGCACTCGGACTGATCGATGTGGATGAACTGCTTCGGCTTGACCGCCTTGGTCAAGTAGTCCGCGTCGACTTCCACCAACGTGTACTCGTCGGTGTACGGCATCATCGGGGGATTCGCGTCGGTCTTCGCCATTATTGCGTTCCCCGGCCACGCAGGCCGCGTGTGGGCGTTCGCTCCGCTGGCGCTCCGCTCACTCGCATCGGTGATCGCGATGGCACGACGCCGGTTGGCGCTCCGCTCACTCGCATCGTCGGACAGGTCATGGCGGTCACGCCTTCTTCACCAGCGGGCGACCGTAGGTGCTGGTCGGGATTTCCTTCGGCTTGACGTCGCCGCGCTTCTGCCACCAGATGGCGAGATAGATGTACAGGCCGAACAGGGCGGCGTGGAGCAGGACGACGACCGTGTCTCGGACTGCCTCGTACTGCAGGGTGATCGGGTTCCAGCCCCCGGCGGACTCGGGCTTCAAGATGCCCCAGGGGCCGTAGATCAGCTTGTCACGCGACCAGCCGAGGTCCTTGTCGGCGTGGTCGATGAACTGGTGCGGCAGGATGCCGAAGGCGAGGAACAGCACACCGAACATGTAGGTCGAAGCGAGCATCGCCTCCCCCCAGGAGAAGGGCGCGCCGACCGGGCGCCGCTTGCCGTAGGGGATGATGGCCAGCGACAGCACCAGGGTCGCGACCAACGACACGATGAAGGCCTGGTTCATACCGGGCCACTCAAGTACGTCGATTGCGATCATGTCGTGTTCATTTCCTGTCCTGGTCAATCTGCGTCTGTCACCCGCACGACCGACGCCGTCGGTCATTGGGCATTGCTCACGAACTGTAGTCGTCAGC
>JBAWHL010000376.1:0-3144 GCA_049593815.1 Ilumatobacteraceae bacterium
GTTCACGGTGCTGCACCCCAGCGTGCGGGCCCGGCGTCGCCGCAACGACGCGGACGACGGTTCGATCGGCGACGCGAGCGATGGCTCGATCGGCGGCGCGAGCGATGGCTCGATCGGCGACGCGAGCGATGGTGACGCGGCCGTCGACACGAACGGTGTCTCGGCCGACGACGCGATTGCTCCCCGCGACGATTGATGACAGTTTGATTGAGGAGTTGCCCTCGGCGGGGAGCACCACTAGGTTGTGCATGCGTTCACAAGCGACCGCCGCCCGAACCGCCGGGCACACGCTGAACCCACTCTCTGGATCAATGAAGCTCCTCCCCACACAGCCACGCGTCAACACCGAGGATTCGCTCGGCCTCGGCATCGAAGCCGCGGTCATCCTCGCGTTGTTCTTCGGTCTCGGCTTCGGCCTCGATGCGCTGTTCGGGACCACACCGGTCTTCATGATCGTGATGACCCTCGTCGGTGCTGTCGGCCTCTTCGCCAAGTTCAAGTACCGGTACGACGATCGCATGGACGAGCTCGAAGCGCAGCGCTCCACGAAGGCTGCCGCCGACGCCCAACGCAAGCGCGAGGCCGCCTGATGGCCGGACGCCAGCCCGTCGACATGATGACGACCCGTTTCGAGGGTCCGTCGCCCGAGGTCGAGATCTCCACCGACCTGGTCAAGCGCGGCCTGATGGTCGCCCCGGTGCTGATCGCCGTCTGCGGCGTCATCTGGGGCGTCAACGGCGCATGGTCGAGCGCCTACGGCATCGTCATCGTGCTCGCCAACTTCGCACTGGCCGCGGCGTTCATCGCCAGCGCCGCTCGGATTTCACTCGGACTGATGATGGGTGCCACCCTGTTCGGGTACATCATCCGGCTGGGTCTCATCTTCCTCGCCGTCTGGTTGGTTCGCGATGCCGGTTGGATTTCATGTCCGGCACTCGGATCGACCATCATCGTCACGCACCTTGGTCTGTTGTTCTGGGAAATGAAGTACGTCGCGCTCTCGTTGGCGCATCCCGGACTCAAGCCATCGGGTCAGCCGTCGGCACCGCCGACAGCAACCTGAACAATTCGCTCCACCTCCATCACCCGCCCACACTCACGACTGAAACGGAAACCACGTGTTCGGACTCGAGTTCCCACCGATCAATGAAATCCTGCGCTGGCAGGACATCTTCCCGTCGTTCAACAAGATCGCCCTGATCGCTGTTGCCGCGGCATTGATCGGCATCTTCCTGTTCATCTTCGCCAGCCGGGGCAACCCGCAGCTCGCACCGACCGGTGCTCGCAACCTGGCCGAGACCTCGATCGAGTTCATCGAAGAGGGCATCGTGATGCAGACCCTCGGCAAGGCGGGCCTCAAGTGGACCCCGTTCCTGCTGAGCCTGTTCATCTTCATCTTCTTGTGCAACATCCCCGGCATCATTCCGATCATCCAGATGCCGGCGACCGCACGAATCGCCATTCCGTTGTCGCTGTCGCTGCTCGTGTGGGTCATCTACATCGGGACCGGCATCAAGCACCAGGGCGCTGGCTACTTCGCCCACCTGCTGTGGCCCCCGGGCGTGCCGACGGCGCTGAAGCCGCTGGTCGGCCTGATCGAGTTCATCTCGACGATCATCGTGACGCCGTTCTCGCTCACCGTTCGTCTCATGGCCAACATGCTCGCCGGGCACATCCTGCTCGTGACGTTCGCACTGCTGACCGAGGCCCTGCTGCTCGCCGAGACCTCGAAGGCCTTCCTCGTGCCGATGAGCATCCTGCCGTTCGGCATGCTCATCTTCCTGACGGCGTTCGAGATCCTCGTCGCCTTCCTGCAGGCCTACATCTTCACCATTCTCGCCGCCGTGTACATCAACAACTCGACGGCTGGTCACGCCGAGGACCACTGAGCTCCGGCTCGATCGCTCCCCGGCAACCCGCAACACCGCAAGTCGAACACAAGTTCTGAACAACTGATCTCCCATCTACCGAAAGCACAACAGGAGAAGACATCCCCATGGAAGCATTCAGCGCTCTCGTCGCCCAGGTCGAAGATCCGGCCGATCTGAAGAACATCCAGGCGGCATCCGGCGCCGGCATGGCCTATGGCCTCGCCGCCATCGGCCCCGGCATCGGCATCGGCTACCTCGTCGGCAAGTCCGTCGAGGCAATGGCCCGCCAGCCCGAGGCTGCCGGCATGGTCCGCACGACCATGTTCCTCGGCATCGCCTTCACCGAAGCCCTGGCCCTCATCGGCTTCGTGGTCTTCATCCTGCTCAAGTTCGCCTGAGTCGCGAGCCATCCGTCCCATCCGTCGAATCGTTGAGGAGATGACGTGCTGACAGCCGTCGTAACCTTCGCCGGCCCGACCTTCGAAGTGTCCCTGGTGGACGCTTCGTTCGTCACCGCCGAAGAAGGACATGAAGCTGAGGGTCCCGAGAGTGATCTCAACCCGATCTTCCCCGAACTGAAAGAAGTTGTCTGGGGTTTCGGTGCCTTCGTGGTGCTGGCCCTGGCGATGCGTCTTTTCCTGTTCCGCAAGGTGCGGGATGGCATGACGTCTCGTTACGACATGATCGAGGGTGACTTCGAAAAGGCCGAGACCTTGACCGCATCGGCTCGCGCCGACGTGGCCGAGTACGAGGCCCAAGTGGCTTCGGTTCGTGCCGACGCACAGTCACGTGTCGAGGCGGCCCGGGCGACGCTCGAAGCCGAGCGCACCGAGAAGCTGACCGAGGTCAACGCCCGCATCGCCGAGAAGCGCAGCGCGGCCGCCGCCGAGGTCGAAGCCGCCAAGGCTGCGTCTCGAGGCCAGGTCGAAACTGCCGTCGCCGACGTGGCGACCCAGATCGCCCAGCTCGCCACCGGCAAGGCGCCGTCCACCGACGTCGTCAGCGCTGCGGTCAGCGACGCGATGAACCAGGGGGTGTCGGCATGAGTCTCATCGCCAGCACCCTGACGTTCGCCGGTCTGATCCAGGCCGACGGCCACGACATCCCGTTCGACGACAAGGGCTACACCACCATCGACCCGATTCTCCCGCCCAAGTGGGAGATGATCATCGGCTCGGCCGCATCGATCATCGTGTTCGTGGCGCTGTACAAGTACGCCGGACCGATCATCAAGAAGAGCTTCGCCGACCGCACTGCGGGAATTCAGCAGAAG
>JBAWHL010000377.1:0-5667 GCA_049593815.1 Ilumatobacteraceae bacterium
GGCATGGTCGACGGGACTGCGGAAATCGACCAACGGACGCGCGGACGCGCACATGCCGTGAACGGTGCAGTCGTGAGTGTGTTGCTCATCGTGCGGCCTTTCTCGGTCGGTCGTCGGTCGGTTCGGACAGTGGTGCGTGCGAGTGCAGTGCACTCGCTGAGGTGTTACCCAATCACGTCGGCAGGGTGCCGGTCAAGGAGGTTTATGCGAGATCGACGAGAATCTTCCCGACGTTGGCGTTCGATTCGATGCGGCGGTGCGCCTCTGCGATCTCCTCGAACGGGAATCGCGAGTCGATCACCGGGCGCATCGCCCCGCTGTCGAACAGCGGGATCATCTCGTCGACGAACCGCTGACTGAGCGCGAGTTTGCGCTCCACGGGACGCGCCCGCAGCGTCGTGCCGATCCACGTGATGCGTTTCGACAGCACGAGCCCGATGTTGATCGATGCCGACGCTCCACCCATCAGCCCGACCTGGACGATCGTTCCGTCGATGCGCACCGCTCGGAGGTTGCGGTCGGCTTCCTCGCCGCCGATCACGTCGAGCACGACGTCGACACCGCCCGGCACCGCGTCCTGGAGTTCTCCGAGCCAGTCCGACGGGCTCCGCTCGATCACGAGATCGGCGCCGAGGTCCCGGCACGCAGCCATCTTGCCGGCCGAGCACGTCACCGCGATCCGGGCACCGATGGCCTTGGCGATCTGGATGCCGGCGGTGCCGACGCCGGACGCACCGGCGTGGACCAGTGCCCAGCGACCACTCGTGAGCCCGCCCTGTACGACGAGCGCATCCCATGCGGTGAGGAACACTTCGGGAATCGCCGCGGCGTCGCTCGACGCGATGCTCTCGGGCACAGGCAACGCCTGACGAGCGTGCGTGACGACCTTCTCCGCGTAGCACCCGCCTGCCTCGATGCCCATCACCCGGTCGCCGATGGACCAGTTGGTGACATCCGATCCGACCGCCGACACGACGCCGGAGTATTCGAGCCCCGGAATCTCCAGCTCACGCTGGCGGGGGTCGGGATACATCCCCATCCGCTGCAACACGTCCGCGCGGTTGATCGCTGTGTGTTCGACGTCGACGACGATCTCGTCGCGGTCGGGCGCCGGGTCGTCGACGTCGTCGATCGTCAGGACCTCGGGGCCACCATGGGAACGGAGCACGACTGCACGCATGCGCCGGAACCTACCGCAGGCCGCGCACGGGCCGCTCGCCGGGCGGGCGAGGACGTCAGGACTCGGGCGGGGTGTCCGACGATGCGGCGTCTGCGGCCGAGTCCGGCGCGGCGACGAACACGTTCTCGCGGTAGTACACCATCTCGCGAATCGACTCTCGAATGTCATCGAGCGCCCGATGTGATCCGTGGCCTCGGGGGCGACCGGCGTCGATGCTCGGGTACCAGCGCTTGACCAGTTCCTTGACGCTCGACACGTCGATCGACCGGTAGTGCAGATGGTTCTCGATGTCGGGGAGGTACGCGGCCAGGAACCGGCGGTCGGTGCCGATCGAGTTGCCGCACAACGGCACGGTCGCCGGCTCCGGGGCGTGCTGCTTGATGAAGTCGAGCGTCGCGGCTCCTGCAGCTTCGAGGGAGATCTCGGAGGCCTTGATCTGATCGAGCAGGCCGGACTTGGTGTGCATGTCGACGACGAACGGGTCCATCTTCGCCAGCACCTCGTCGGGTTGCTTGATCACGAGGTCGGGCCCTTCGGCGACGATGTTGAGTTCGTCGTCGGTGACGATGGTGGCGATCTCCACGATCACCTCCGTGGTGTGATCGAGGCCGGTCATCTCCAGGTCCATCCACACGAGCATCGAACGCACTGTAGAGGCGTCGGGGTGCGATCATGGGGCCATGACCGCGTTCGCTGACCTCCTGGCGCGGCCGGGGGTCCGTGAGGTCTCCGAACTTCGAGGGTCGATCGGGTTCATGGCGTACCACGGTGGTGCCCTCGAGGCGATGACCGACGTCATCGCTCGAGAGGCTGCCGAGCGAGCGGGGGCATCCTGCTATTCGGTGATCCAACCGTCGGGCATGCGCGATCACCTCCCGTCGATCAAGGTGCGACCCGACGAATCAGAGGCGCTCGCGGCGTTCATCGACCATGTCGACATCGTGATCACGATTCACGGCTTCGGCCGCCACGACATGTTCACCTCGCTGCTCCTCGGTGGGCGCAACCGCACCTTCGCCGGTCACGTCGGCACGGTGCTGCGGTCGCATCTCCCCGAGTACGACATCGTGACGGACGTCGACGCGATTCCCGAGGCGCTCCGGGGACTCCATGCCGCGAACCCGGTGAATCTGCCGCGAGACGGTGGTGTCCAGATCGAACTGCCTCCTCGGGTGCGCGGGTCGAGTCCGATCTGGGCCGACTGGGAAGGCCCGGGCTGGACGCCTCACACCGTGTCGTTGATCGACGGTCTGGTCGACGCGGCGTCGAGCTGGCCGCCACGGGCTGACACGGGCTGACGCTGGCCGACGCCGGCTGACAGGGTCGAGACCGTCGCCGCGTCAGGCGGGCAGCACGACCTCGACGGCGCCACCTGGACCGGCGCTGATGCCGATGGTGCCGCCGTGCGCGGTCACGATCCCCCGGGCGATCGAGAGTCCGAGACCGGCCGTTCCGGTGCGCGTGTCGCGCGCCGGGTCGGCGCGCGTGAACGGCTCGAAGGCCCGTTCGCGGAACTCCGGCGGAAAGCCATCGCCTTCGTCGACCACGCGCAGCGTCGCCGATCCGGCACTCGCCGCCACCTGGACCAGGACCACGGACTCATCGGGCGCGTGCCGAATCGCGTTCTCCAGCAGATTGCGGATCACACGACCGAGCTGGGAGCCATCGGCTTCGACGAGCACTCGCTCCTTGGCCTCCAGGAGGAGCGACACGTGCCGCGCCTCCCCCAACGGGCGAACCGTTTCCATCGCCTCGTCGGCGAGTTCGGTGAGGTCGAGTCGCGTGCGCTGGACGTCCATCGTTCCGCTGACCAGGCGGCTGTGCAGTTGGAGGTCGTCGACGAGCGACGCCAAGGCCCGAATCTGACGCTCCATCCCGCTCAGGTAGAGATCGGGATCTGCAGCGACGCCGTCGCGGATCGCTTCGACCGATGCGCGCAGCGCCGCGAGCGGAGTGCGCAGGTCGTGGGAGATCGACGACAGCATCACCGACCGCTCCTGTTCGATCGCGTCGAGGCGGTCGACCATCTTGTCGAACATGGCAGCCGCTTCGCCGATCTCGTCGGTGCGGACGACACCGGTGCGGGCGGTGAGATCGCCGTCGGCGACGCGGATCGCGGCGTCACAGATCTTCGATGCGTCGCGCCCGATCGGCCGTGCGATCAGCAACGCCACCGCGGCTGCGCCCATCACCGCGGGGACCAACGCCCACATGAGCAGCCGAAGGTCGTGGTCGTTGATGAACATCGACTGGGCGGCGATCGCGATCATCAACATCGCAACGCCGAGCACCGCCAGCATCGCGGTCAGGAGTCGGATGCCGAGCCGGTTGAACCCACGAGGCCCACGCCGCTCCGGCGCGGTCGACGACGAACGCCCAGCAGTCTGCTCGGCCGTTGGTGTGGAATTCGCCACGGTCACGGCTCGAACCGGTACCCGACGCCCCAGACCGTTGCGATCCATCGCGGGTGTTCGGGATCTTCCTCGATCTTGTTGCGGATGCGGCGGACGTGCACGGTCACCGTCGCCGGGTCCTGCCATTCCGGTGACGACTGCCAGACCGACTCGAGGAGCTCGGCTCGCGAGAAGACCTGCCGCGGGGACGACGCCAGGAAGAGCAGGACGTCGAACTCCTTCGGGGTCAGCTCGATGTTCGTTCCGTCGAGGGTGACCTCGCGGCTCAACGGCTCGATGGTGAGGCCGCCATGGATGATCGGCCCGGGTGCGGTGGCCTGTTGGCGTGCGCTCGTCCTGCGCAGCACTCCGTTGACGCGTGCGGCGAGTTCACGCGGTGAGAACGGCTTCACGACATAGTCGTCCGCTCCGAGCTCGAGACCCGAGACACGGTCGGACTCCTCGGCGCGAGCCGTGAGCATGATGACGGGGATCTCGCTGGTCGATCGCACGTGTCGCAAGATGTCGAGGCCGTGGACGCCGGGCAGCATCATGTCGAGCACGATCAGGTCGGGCGGGTCGGCCTGGAGGAGTTCCAGCGCGGTCGTTCCATCGGCGGCCTCGGCCACCTCGTGTCCGTCCCGACGCAGGTACCCGGCCACCACTTCGCGCACGGTCGGCTCGTCGTCGACCACCAGGACCTTCGTCATCGCATCAGCCTCGCTCCCCGTGGCGCACCCTTCAACCCCCTGACCCCCAGTTTCCCAATCGTTCCCGACCCGTCACCACCCTGCTTCGGCGTCCACCGACGCCGACATTCGCGACACGTGACCGCTGGCGGCGACTCGTGACGGGCGGCGGGCCGGTGGCGGGTGGCGGGTCGGCGGCAGGAACGGTCCGACGCGACGTCGGTCAGGGGGCGAGGCGGGTGATCGACCAGCTCGCGCCGGCCGTGTCGCGGCGGTAACGGAGACGGTCGTGGAGACGGCTGGGGCGACCCTGCCAGAACTCCCACTCGACGGGGAGCATGCGCCAGCCACCCCAGTGGGGCGGACGGGGCACCGCGGCGTCGGCGAACTGTTCGTCGTACCCGATCACCAGTCGTTCGAGCGCGGCGCGATCGGCGATGGGCTCGCTCTGCGGAGATGCCCACGCACCGAGCTGACTGCCGCGCGGACGGCTCGCGAAGTACGAATCGCTCTCCGCGTCGGACAGACGCTCCACGTGTGCTCGTACGCGCACCTGACGGTGCAGATCGAGCCACGCGAACACGCCAGCAGCCACCGGCGCGGCGTCGAGTTGCCGGCCCTTGGTGCTGTCGAAGTTCGTGTAGAACGTGAGGCCGTGTTCGTCGATGCCGCGCAGCAACACGACACGGGCGTCAGGGACGCCGTCGTCGCCGATCGTCGCCAACGTCATCGCATTCGGCTCGGTCACCCCGGCCTCGAACGCGTCTTCGTGCCACCGCTGCCACTGGACGACCGGGTCGGGGTCGAGGTCACCGACATCGATCCCCGCGGTCTCGTACTGCACGCGTCGGTCCCGGATCGACGCGAGCTGGTCGTCGGGACGATCGCTCATCGCGGCTCGATGCGTTCGATGCCACGCATGTAGGGGCGCAGCACCTCGGGCACGGTGACCGACCCGTCCTCGTTGCGGTAGTTCTCGATGATCGCCGCCCACACCCGGGGCACTGCGAGTGCGGACCCGTTGAGGGTGTGCACCAGCTCGGTGCCCTTGATCGGCTTGCCGTCGGCGTCGTGGCGGCGGAAGCGGATGTCGGCACGACGGGCCTGGTAGTCGGCGAACCAGCTGATCGAGGAGACCTCCAGCCAGTCGTCGGCGCCCGGCGCGTACACCTCGATGTCGAAGCTTCGATGGTGGCTCTGCCCCATGTCACCCGTACAGATCTCGATGATGCGGTAGGTGAGGCCGAGTCCGAGGATCGCCCGTTCGGCGCGAGCGACCATGTCATCGAGCAGCGCGGGTGCTTGCTCCGGTGTCGAGAACGACAGGATCTCGACCTTGTCGAATTCGTGCGAGCGGAGCATCCCACGGGTGTCGCGGCCGGCCGATCCGGCTTCTCGCCGGTAC
>JBAWHL010000378.1:0-5475 GCA_049593815.1 Ilumatobacteraceae bacterium
GCACATGGCTGAACGGATCCTGGTGGCGAAGGTCGGCCTCGACGGGCACGACCGCGGCGTGAAGGTGGTCGCTCGAATCCTGCGCGATGCAGGCTTCGAAGTGGTCTACACCGGGCTCTTCCAGACACCCGAAACGGTGGCCGCTGCGGCGGTCGACGAGGATGTCGACGCGATCGGACTGTCGATGCTGTCGGGCGCGCACATGACGCTCGCTCCACTCGTGGTGGAGCAGCTGCGCGAGCGCGGTGTCGACATTCCGGTCATCGTCGGCGGGATCGTGCCCGCGCACGACGTCGACGAACTCACGGCCGCAGGCGTGGCGATGGTCCTCACCCCGGGAGCGACCGCTGACCAGGTGGTGGCCGCGGTGCGCGCCGCCATCGACGCGGCGGATTGAGCGGACCCGCATGGTCGACCGGGTCGAACGCCTCACCAATCTGCTCGCGCTGCTGCTCGAGACGAACCAACCCGTGAGTCTCATCGAGATCGCGGGTGACCTGCGGGGCCAGTACCCCGACGCCGAGCGATCACGCCGGGCCGCGTTCGAGCGTGACAAGGCGGCGCTGCGAGACATCGGCGTGCCGATCGAGACCGAGGTCGTCGTCGGGGGCTCGTTCGCCGGCCAGACGCGATACTGGATCGATCGCCGGGCCTACGAGCTCGCCGATCTGGAACTGGCGCCCGACGAGATGCGTGCCCTGCAGGTCGCCGTCGCCGCGGTGCACACGGGCTCGACGTCGGGCAAGGACGCGATCTGGAAGCTCGGCGGTGCGCTCGGCGACGAACGCCCTCCCGTGTCGGCCATGATCCCCGACCGTCCGGAACTGCCCGTCATTCGGACCGCCGTCGCCAGACGAGCGACGATCACGTTCACGTATCGCGGCGCGCAACGCACCCTCGACCCGTGGGGGCTCCTGCTGCGTGGCGGCTTCTGGTACGTCATCGGCCACGACCACGACCGCGGCGAACGACGGACGTTCCGGGTCGACCGGTTCGACGGTGGGCCCGACTCGATCACCCTGGGCGACAACGCATCGTTCGAACGGCCTGCGTCGTTCGACCCGCGCGAGGCATTCCCGGCCGACCCGAAACAGATCGGCCATGCTGCCGACGACGGCGCCGAGGCGCACATCCTCGTCGACGCCGTCCGCGCTGGAGCCGTCGAGCGGGAACTCGGCGCGGACCGGGTGACGGACCGGCGTCCGGACGGCTCGATCGTCGTCGGCGTACCGGCGTCGAACCTGCCGGCATTCCGCTCGTGGGTGCTCGGCCTGCTCGACCATGCCGTCGTGCTCGACCCGCCCGAGGTCAGAGCGCACATCGTCGACTGGCTCGAGGCATTCAGGACCGGGAGGCCGGCATGAGCGGCCCCCGCAACGCCGAGGACCGCCTCCGCGGTCTGCTCGTGATGCTGCCCTGGCTGATGGAGGTCGGCGAAGTCGCCTTGAGCGACGTCGCTCGACGCTTCGACATGACCGAGGCGCAGGTGCAGCAGGACCTCGAACTCGTGGCGATGTGCGGCCTGCCGCCGTTCGTCGACGAGATGATCGACGTGTTCGTCGACGACGGTCTCGTGTTCGTCGGCGTGCCGCGGCTGTTCACCCGTCCGCTCCGGCTGACCGCTCCCGAGGGTTTCTCGCTGCTGTCGTCGGCACGCGCCGCGATGGAGCTCCCTGGTGCCGACCCGGCGGGGCCCCTCGGCCGGGGATTGGAGAAGCTCGCTCGGGCGTTGGCCGACGCTGGCGTCGATGCCGGAAGTGATGACACGGCCGGTGTGGTCGTCGATCTGACCCGTCCGTCGCTGACCGACGACCTCGCCGAGGCCGCGGCGGGCGGCCGCGAACTCGCGATCAGCTACTACACACCGGCGCGCGACGAGGTCGCCGAGCGCACGATCGTGCCGCGCCACGTCTTCGTCGAGACCGGCAACTGGTACGTCCTGGCCGACGACGGTCGCTCGGGTGAGCGGCGCACGTTCCGCATCGACCGCATCGAATCGGCTCGCTCGACCGGCGTCACCGTCCCCGTCGACGACGAGGTCGCGCCGCCGTCACAGTTCTTCGTCGATCACGATGTGCCCAGGGTCGTCGTTCGTCTCGCCCCTGCTGCCCAATGGGTGCTCGAGCAGTACCCGATCGACGAGGTGAGCGAGCTGTCCGATCCCGCCGGCTGGGCCGAGGCGCGGCTCCCCGTGACCAGCGACCGCTGGCTGGCGAAACTCCTGATCCGTCTCGGACCCGATGCCGAGGTGGTCGACCCGACCGGTGGCGATGCCGCCGCCGACCTCGCCACCCGGATGCTCGCTCGCTACGAGACGTAGAAGGGGGTCAGCTGGTCGGGCTCGGTGATGCCGTGGGCGGCGAGCAGGTGGGGAAGGATCGCTGCGGTCGCGGTGGCATCGGCGAGCGCTTCGTGCGGCCGGTCGAGCGGAACGCCATAGCGCTCGCACACGTCGGTCAACCGGTGCGACAGCGCGCGATCGGGATCGAGCTTGCGGGACATCCGCAGGGTGCACAACCGTGGTTCGATTCCGGTGCGGACCGGATCGTCCGCGGGTCGCCGCCGGACGGCGCGGGCCAGGAAGCTGGCGTCGAACGACGCGTTGTGGGCGGTGAAGATCGATCCGTCGAGTCGCTGGCCGAGTTCGTCGAGGACCTTGTCGAGTGGGGGAGCGCCCTGCAGCGTCGAACGGGTGATGCCGTGGACGTGTGTCGGGCCGACCCGCTGGAGCCGCCATCGCAGCTTGACCATCGTCGCCCATTGGTCGACGACACGGCCGTCGGCATCGACGGTGACCATGCCCAGTTGCAGGATCCGGTGCCGGCGGGTGGAGAAACCGGAGGTCTCCAGGTCGACGACGGCGAAGTGCGGAAGGGCCACGACGGCCACCCTAGACAGGGGGTGTGCCAGAGACCCGCAGGCGGGCTCAGGCCGAGGTCCGACGCTCGATGCGAACGCCGATCGCGGCGGACATCGTGAAACCGGCGTGGTAGCGGTCCTCCTCGGATTCGCCGGCCCAGAAGCCGTACTCGCGATTGTCGCGAGCGGCGGCACGGCAGGGGCTGGACACCGGGCAGATCATGCAGAGGCGGTTCGCCTTGGCCTCGCGCCGGGCGCGCGCCTCGGGCCGTTCGGACTTGGGGGCGAAGAACAGACGGGTCCGGCCTCTGCAGGCCGCGGCCAGTTTCCAGTCCAGGACGTCACGTTGGACGATCTCGTCGATCTCGTTGCTCTCAGCGGTGGACACGCGGACTCCCTTCGTGCTCGTGAGCGTGGTGGGCCGGGAAGGGGGTCGACCCACCACGCTCGCGTGAACAGCAGGGGTTCGCTGCGTCTCGCCGTTCGGATTTTCGATTCCGAAGAAATGTTCGGATGCGGTTACAGCAGTTCGGCAGCGAGGCTGGCGACGTCGCTTCGCTCACACGCCGTCAGGGTGATGTGGCCGAAGCACCGCTGGCCGGCGAAGGCCGATGCGAGCACGCTGAGTGCATTGTTCGACTCGCCGAGGTACGGGGCGTCGATCTGGCTCGTGTCGCCGGTGAAGATCACCTTCGTCCCGTCGCCGACCCGGGTCAGGATCGTGCGCAGCGTGGTCGGCTCGAGGTTCTGCGCCTCGTCGATGACCACGAACTGGTGCTGCAGCGATCGGCCGCGCAGGAACGTGACCGACTCGAGCGAGAGCTGTCCGCGGTTGGTGAGCTCGTCGACCATGTCCCGGGCGTCCTTGATGCTGCCTCGGTCGGTCAGCGCCACGACGGCGTCATGGATGGCCGCCATCCACGGATCGAGCTTCTCGTCGAGACCGCCTGGGAGGAACCCGACGTCGGCGCGGCCGACGGGCACGAGCGGGCGGTAGATCGCGAGACGCTCGTACCGCGCCTGCTCGACGACCTGTTCGAGTCCAGCAGCGACCGCCATGATCGTCTTGCCCGTTCCGGCGCGCCCGTCGAGCGCGATCACCGAGATGTTCGGGTCGAGGAGCAGCTCCAGGGCGAAACGTTGTTCCTTGCTGCGTGGGCGCAGCCCCCATGCCTCCGGCGTGTGCTGGGAGAGCAGGACGAACTCGTCGTCGACCGCTCGGACCAAGGCGGACTGCGACCCCGACCGCAGGACCGCGAACTCGTTCTCCTTGAAGTCCAGCACCTGGTCGGTCTGTACCGCCTCGATGGCGATGGCACCAGCCGCGTAGAGGCAGTCGATCGATTCGTAGGGCGCTTCGAGCGTGGCCCACCCGGCTGCGGACCGGTCGTGATCGGATCGGGTGAGACGGTGCTCGGCAGCGGTGACACCGAGGTGTGCGGCCTTGATCCGCAGCGCCGCGTCGTTGCTGACCATCGTGGTCGGACCGAAGTCGGACTGGCCGATCGCGGCGCCGATGATGCGGTTGTCCGGCACGGCCGGATCCAGGCCGTGTTCGACCAGGAGGTGCTTGCGGATGTTGTTGATCTCGATCTGAATCGTCGCCGAACCGTTGCCGGTCGGGACGGGCTTGGCGAGCGAACCGCCGTGCCGGACGCGGAGTTCCTCGATCGTGCGCAACGCGGTACGAGCGGCGCGACCGACGTCGTCGGGCCGTGTCTTGAGGCCGTCGAGTTCCTCGACGACCGTGAGTGGAATGACGACGTCGGCGTCGGTGAACTCCAGCACGCAGGTCGGGTCGGCGATCAACACCGACGTGTCGACGATCAATCTGGTCCGCTGTCCCCCCTTCGCCCGGTCGGACCCGGTGGACACCCCATGGGGGTCGCGGGTCGGTTCGTCAACGGACGGAAGAAGGTCGGTCACCATCACTCCTCGGCGTGAGCCTCGTCGATGTACTGCGGGTCGATGTACTGCGGTTCAGCGGTGCTGTTCAACGAGGACACGTTGTAGCGCAGCGTTCGCGCAGCGTGGTGGATGGCGGCGATCCCCAATACCGGTAAGGGCCACGAGGCGATGTCATTGCAAATGCAATTGACCAGGTGCTTGAACACGCGACCCCGCGATCGGTCACATGGACGTATTCCGCCACGACGTGGCGGGGTCGGTCTCGGCGCACCGCGCCGGGGTGAACAGATTCAACACCCATCCGAAAGAGGACTCTCCATGGCAACCAAAGCAGAACTGATCGACTCGGTGGCAGACGCCGCAGGTGTGTCGAAGGCTGACGCGGAGCGCACGCTCGGCGCATTCTTCGACCACGTCGTGTCGGCCACCAAGTCCGGCGAGAAGGTCGCCTGGCCCGGCTTCGGCTCGTTCAGCACCTCGAAGCGCAGCGCCCGTACCGGCCGCAACCCGCAGACCGGCGCACCGGTGCAGATCAAGGCCTCCACGGTCATGAAGTTCTCCCCGAGTTCGGTCCTGAAGACCGCCCTCAACGGAAAGTGATCTGATGGCTGTCGCCAAGAAGGCGCCTGCGAAGAAGAAGGCACCTGCCAAGAAGGCGCCTGCGAAGAAGAAGGCACCTGCCAAGAAGGCGCCTGCGAAGAAGAAGGC
>JBAWHL010000379.1:0-14543 GCA_049593815.1 Ilumatobacteraceae bacterium
AGGAGGTCGTTGCCTGAGATGTCGCTCTTGTCGCCGAGGGAGACGAACCACGACAGCCCGAGTTGGATGTCGCTCGCCTTGCGGAGCAGCGATCCACCGAGGGATCCGGACTGCATCGAGATGGCGACATTTCCTGATGGCAGCGCGACGTCGACCAGCGCAGCCTGGAGGTGGGTGTCGGGCCGCGGGGAGGCAATCCCCATGCTGGCGGGCCCGATGATGCGAAGTCCGTTGCGGCGGGCGCGTGTGACGAGTGCACCGATGTCGACCCCGGTGCCGTCGACCGCGGTGACGATGACCGCGCCCCGCATGCGCTTGGCGATGCAGCCGTCGATCGTCGCATCGAGGTCGGCCGCCGGGACCGCCACGATCGCGAGCGACACTTCGTCCGGCAGTTCGTCGATCGTGCGGTGACAGGGGTGCCCGTGGACGGTGTCATGGCGGGGATTCACGGCGTGGACGGGTGCATGGACGCTGTTGGCGACGTGACGCCACACGGCGCTGCCGACCGATCCAGGTGTCTCGGAGGCGCCGATGACCGCGACCGCCTTGGGGAGCAGGATGCGCGCGACCGCCCGCGAATCGGCGCGCTGCTCGCGTCGTCCGACGCTGTCGAGGAACTCGTCGGTCGTGGCCAGTTCCCAGTCGAGGTCGACCACCCCCGAGTCGAAGCGACGTTGGAGCGGCCAGCCCGCCTTCGCGAACACGGCGAGCATCGCTCGGTTGTCGCCGAGCACCTCGGCGGTGAACCGCTCGATGCCGTTGGAGCGGGCGATCGCCGCGAGATGTTCCAGGAGCAGGGTGGCGATGCCCTCGCCCTGATGGGTGTCGTCGACCATGAACGCCGCTTCGGCTTCGTCACGTCCGGGCCAGCGTTCGTAGCTGGCCCAGGCGATGAACTCGTCGTGGGCCTCGACGACCAGCGCGGCGCGGTCGACCATGTCGACGGCGGTGAAGTGGTCGAGCTCCTTGGCGTTCAGGGTGGGCTTCGGCGAGAAGTACCGCCGGTAGATGCTGTCAGGAGACTGGCGTTGATGGAACTCGGCGAGTGCGGGTTTGTCGGCGGGTGTCAGCGGGCGGACGAACACTGCGTCACCGTTGCCGAGGACGACGGTGGATGCCCACGGCGATTCGGAATCCGTCTCGTGGCTCACGTCACCCAGCATGGCACCCCGCACCGGCGGCCGGTGACGGTGTGACACCTGTTGCAGACGCACGGAAGCTGCATAGGGTGGCGATGTGGCAGCGCCCATCAACGTGTTCGCGAGTGTGGAACTCGATCAGCACCTGACGCCCGAGTGGCATCCCGAGCGGCACGGTCGTCTCGATGCCGCGCTCCGTGGGGTGACGTCGGCAGGTCTTCTCGACGCCGTCGAGTTCGTCTCGCCGCGACTCGCGACGATCGACGAGATCCGACGGGTGCACGACCCCGTCTACATCGAACAGCTCGAACGGTTCTGCACCCGCGGCGGCGGCGATCTCGATCCCGACACGTTCGCTGCTGCTGGATCGTTCGTCACGGCGCAACGCGCGGCCGGTGCGGTGCTCGACGCCGTCGACGCCCTCGAGCGGGGACAGTGCGATGTCGCGTTCGCAGCGGGGCGTCCACCGGGCCACCACGCGGTGCCCGATCGGGCGATGGGATTCTGCCTGTTCAACAACGTCGCGGTGGCGGCGGCGAGCCTGGCCGATCGCGGTGAGCGGGTGGCGATCGTCGACTGGGACGTCCACCACGGCAATGGCACACAGGACATCTTCTACGACGATCCGCGTGTCCTCTACGTCTCCACGCACGAGGCGCCGCTGTATCCGGGTACCGGACGAGCCGAGGAGACCGGCGGGGAGACGGCCCCGTTCTCCAACCTGAACATTCCGTTCCCGGCGGGGACTCGCGGCGATGTGTACCGGAAGGCATTCGACGAGGTGGTCGCGCCGGTCGTGTCACGCTTCGCACCGGACTGGCTGTTCATCTCCGCCGGCTACGACGGACATCGCAACGATCCGCTGGCGGGGCTGGAACTCACTGCTGGCGACTACGCCGACCTGGCGATCCGGCTGCAGCAGCTCGTGCCGGCGAAGCGTTGCGTCGTGGTGCTGGAGGGTGGCTACGACTTCGAGGCGCTGAACCAGTCGACCGGGGCAACCCTGTCGGCGCTCGTCGGCGAGCAGTACCGCCCGGAGGCAGCCTCGACGGGAGACATCGGCCTCCCGTCGATCGTCGCCGCCAAGCAACGCTGGGACCTGACCTAGCGATCGCGGGCGACGGCCCGCTCAGGGAGGTGAACGGTCGGGACGACCCGCGGCGAGGTCGAGGTCGGCGGCGACCGCTGGAACGGTGTGATCGCAGACGCCGCCACCGCTGGCCGGGGACCGTCCAGCGACCGTCGTGGCGACCACGGTCCGGCCCGATTCGAGGACCCAGATGCAGGCCTTGGCACTGTCGATCGTGCCGGTGTGGCCCCAGCCGTACTGATCGATCATCATGCCGGGCCAGACCATCGCCAGCCGGTCGTCGGGTGTGACGGTGGCCAGCACCGCGGCGAGGTCGTCGGTCGACACGATGAACGTGCCCGCTCCGCCGAGTCGTGACAGCCGAGTGACGCCGCTCGAGTACGCGACGTCGGTGGGCAACTGGCCGCCCAGGGTGCTGTGCACACCATCGACGCCGACCGGGTCGAACAGCAATCGTTGTGCCGCAACGTCGAGCGGTTCGCCGGTGAGCACCTCGACGAGTCGACCGAGCGCGCAGTAGTTCCCGTTCGAGTACGTCCAGCGCCCGCGGTGCGACTGAGGCGCCTGGGCGACCAGTCCGGGGAGCACGGAAGCACAGTCCCCGTCGCCGGTGAACCAGGACGTGCGCACGACCGGCATGCCGCCGGTGTGGGCGAGCAGCTCGCGCACTGTGACGTCGTACCAGCCGGGATCGGGGGTGACGCCGAGGGTGTCCCAGGGGACCGGTGCCTCGATGTCGATCATCCCCTGCCGAGCGAGCCGCCCGATCATCGTCGCAGTGAGCACCTTGCTGACGCTGGCGACGACCATCGGGGCGTCGCTGGTCGCCGGTGATCCGTCGATTCGAGCGCCTGCGGCCCGCTGCAGCACGGGGACGCCGTCGCGCATCACCGTCATCGTGACCGCCGCATTCTGGCGAGCGAGCACGTCGAACGCCGCGTTCGCCGCCGGCATCGACGGATGCGGCAGCGGCGCCACGGTCGTCGTCGTGCTGGTCGTCGTCGTGCTGGTCGTGGTCGTGCTGGTGCTGCTGGTCGTGCTCGTGGTCGGCGGCACGGTCGACGTGGTCGTGGTGCTGCTGGTCGTGGTCGTGGTGCTGGTGGTGGTGCTGGTCGTGCTCGTGCGGGCCGCCGCCGTCGTCGCCGCGGAGTCCGCGCCGGAGCCACAGGCCGACACGATCAGTGAGACGGTCAGCGCCGCGACGAGCGGGAGGGAGCGAGCCCGGCGTCCGACCACGGCACGAGCGTAACGGGCGAGTCCCACGAGCCTGCCGGGTAGCGTCGGCGCGATGAGCTGGGAGCTGTCCGAAGAGCACGAGATGTTGCGACGATCGGTTCGGGATTTTGCCGAGCAGGCGATCGCCCCCCACGCGGCACAGTGGGATCGTGACAAGCACTTCCCGGTCGACGTCGTCGAAGCGATGGGCGACCTGGGCCTGTTCGGCATCGTGTTCCCGGAGCAGTGGGGCGGCGGGGGCGGCGACTTCGCATCGTTGTGCGTCGCCATCGAGGAACTGGGACGTGTCGATCAGTCGATGGGCATCACGCTGTCGGCCGGTGTCGGCCTCGGTGCCAACCCGGTCTTCCGGTTCGGCAACGACGAGCAACGCGACCAGTGGCTCCCCGACCTCGTGGCCGGTCGGGCGCTCGGCGCGTTCGGCTTGACCGAGCCGGACGGTGGGTCAGATGCCGGGGCGACGCGCACGCGGGCGGTGCTCGACGGCGACGAGTGGGTGCTCAACGGATCGAAGGCGTTCATCACCAACTGCGGCACGTCGATCACCTCGATCGTCACGGCGACGGCACGGACGGAGGACGGCATCTCGGCGTTCGTCGTCCCCGCCGGCACTCCCGGCATGATCATCGAGCCCGCCTACGACAAGCTGGGTTGGCACGCGAGCGACACGCACGGCATCACGTTCGTCGACTGCCGCATCCCCGCAGAGAACCTGTTGGGCAAGCCCGGGCAGGGATTCCGCAACTTCCTGTCGATCCTCGACGACGGGCGCATCGCCATCTCGGCACTCGCACTGGGCTCGGCCCGTGCGTGCCTGGAACAGTCGGTCGAGTACGCCAAGGAGCGTCACGCCTTCGGCGGCCCGATCGGTCGCTTCCAAGGGCTGTCGTTCCAGCTCTCCGATCTCGCCGTGCAGGTCGAGAACGCGCACAACCTCACCTACAAGGCCGCGTGGCTCAAGGATCAGGGACGTCCGATCGGTCAGGCCGCGGCGATGGCGAAGCTCTACTCGACCGAGGCAGCCATGGACGCCGCCCGCGTCGCCACCCAGGTCTTCGGTGGCATGGGCTTCATGGAGGAGACACCGATCGTTCGCTTCTACCGAGATGCCAAGATCCTCGAAGTCGGCGAGGGAACGAGCGAGATCCAGCGGCTGGTCATCGCCCGCCACCTCGGTCTGCCGGTCGAGTGACCGGCCCGTCGGCGGTTCAGTTGGCCGACCAGTAACCGATCAACGACTCGGCGATCCCGTCGACGTCGTCGACCATCCACCAGTGCCCGCGACCCTCGAGCCGAAGCGTGTCCACACCGAGCCGAGTGGCGACGTCGTTGGAGATCTCGGACGCGACGTACGCGTCGAGTTCAGCGTCGATGACCAGCCCCGGTGGCAGGTCGCTCGCTGCGAGACGCGTGCCGAGTTCGCCAACCGCGGGCTGTGCGCCGGTGCGGTAGAGCCGCAGGACGCAGCGGCCCATGTCCTCGTTCAGCCACGGGGCCACCTCAGCGGCCATGTCGGCGGGGAGCCCGAGCGACTGGAAGAGCATCGCCTTGTCGTCGACGCTGGAGTCGACCATGCCGGCGATCGCCTGCTCGCCGATCTCGGGGTCCTGCCAGGCCTGGGCCATGTCGTGCCACACGTAGTCCTCGTGCAGGACGCCGGCGATGTCGGCGCACCAGGTGCGGAACAGGTCGGGCCGCCGGTCGAGCGCACCGTAGACGTGGCCGGCGCCCCAGTCGTGGCCGAGTACGTCGAGGGTCGTCCCGGTCGCGGCGAGCGCCGCCAATTCCGTGACGAGCCACTCGGCGTAGTTGTCCATCGTCGGGTCGAAGCCCTCGGGCACCGGTGAGCCGAATCCCGGCGGCGAGAGGGCGACGACGTCACCGACGCCGCGGGCGGTGAGGGCGGCGATCAGCGGCGTCCAGATCGCTGCGGTCTCGGGATTTCCGTGGACGAGGACGACGGTGCGGTCTGCCATGTCGCCGACGGTAGCCGAGCCTCCGGTGGGAGCAGCGAGGATCGACGCACGTACCGTGCGGAGCGTGCAGATCTCGTCGTCATCCCGCGCCGCTCGGCAACTCGGATCGGTGCTCGAACCGGTCGTCGGGCAGGTGTACTTCTCACCGGAGTGTCATGCGAACTACGTCGCGTTGGGGTTCGACCCGAGCCCCGGTGATGCCAACGGTGTGGCGCTCCCCGATGGTCCGTCCTATTTCGCCAGCCGCGGCAGCGTGATGGGGCAGGTGCCGGGTGAGGTGATCGCCGCGGCGTTCGGCGTGTTCAGTTCGGCGGTGGTCGTTCCGGCGGTCGAGCTGGCCTGGACCCGCACCGACGCAGCGACGATCCGCGTCGCTCGAGCCGATGGCGCCGTCGCGTTGCTCCGTCGTCTCCTCGGCGACCATCCCGAGGGCGTCGATCGGGCGCTCGAGCTGATGACGGTCGCCCGTGACGTGTTGCCGATCAACGGCCGGGCCATGGCCGCGGGCATCGCGTCGCTCCCCGTGCCGTCGGATGCGCTCGCCGCCGTGTGGCACCTCGGCGACTTCCTGCGCGAGTACCGAGGCGATTCGCACAACGCTGCCTGGGTCGCGGCCGGCCTGACCGCCACCGACATCGGCCTGCTCACCGAGTTGTTCTGGGGCATGCCGATTCGCAGCTACAGCCGCTCGCGGGGATGGACCGCCGAGGAGTTCGCGACATCCGAGGACCGGCTTCGCGGGCTCGGGTACCTGGAAGGGGAGGGCGCCGAGACCGGGCTGTCCGAAGCGGGACGAGCCGCACGGGAGTCGATCGAGATCGCCACCGACATTCAGATGGCCCCCGCACTCGCCGCGCTCGGCGACGACCTCGAGGAGCTGCTGGCCATCCTGGGTCCGTGGGGCGTCCAGGTTCGCGCTGGACACGGTTACCTCGCTGCGGGTCCCCACGACCTGGGCTGACCGCTAGACGATCGTCGCCTCACCGCGGAGGATGTCGACGCGCGGGCACTGTTCCAACACCTGCGACATCGCCTCGGTGACCGAGCTGAGGTCGATGTGGTTCATGAACGTGTTCAGCGTCAGGTAGCTCAACACCCAGCTCGGGTCGAGCGCCCACGGCGGCAGGAACTGGGCCGGCTTCACGAGGCCCTGCTCGCGCAGCGCTCCGAGTGCGGGAACCGAGTACAGGTCGAGCTTGCCGGAGAACAACAGCGCGAGCGTGTCGCTTCGACCGGCGGTGAACGCCGCCCGGATGAACGTCGAGACGGACAGGAAGCCCGACAGGTAGGAGCAGTCCTTGGTGAACGGCGCGCCCCCGGTGACCGGGCCGCCACGGAAGATGCGTCGCGTCGACTCGAAGGCCTGCTCGGGATTCGGGCTGCGGTCGAGGAACCACCGGTACAGCTCGATGAAGTCGGCGCCATCGACGACGAGCTGCACCGCGATGATGCGGTCGGCGAGCCGTCGGAGCCGATCGAGTCCGAGCGTGCCGGACACGTACTCGGAGTAGACGGCGAGCCCTTCCTGTGTTCGCGTCGTGCCCGGGTGACCGATCGCCAGGATCGGGATGTCGGTCTGGGCCCGGCCGTTGAGCCCGGTGGCGACGTGGATGTAGGCCTCGTGGTTGAGGAGCTGGGCAGCGTCCTTCGAGGTGAACTTGGCGTCGCGACGCACCTTGATGCGGCTCGTGGACGCCACGGCGTTCGCGGACAGTTCGTCGACCAGCAGCACCTCGGGGGCGGAGTCGCCGAAGTGTTCCTTGACGGCCTCCTCGAGTTGCGCCGCGACCTGCTCCCCGGTGCGCGAGCGCACGACGGGCTGGATGAGCGAGGCGTCGGCGAGTTCGCCGAGTGACTCGTGCACCTGTTGGGCCAACTCCAGCGGGGTGGCGGGATCGAATCGCAGCGGTTGATCGGGCACGCCGTACAGCTGGCGGCTGTAGGCGTGAAACGCCGGCGTGCCGACCGTCGACAGCATCAGCGCCGTCGACTCGATCGAGCGCGACTCGCGTTCGAGCCAGTCGTCGATCACGTTGCCCTGGCGGAGCAACCGTCGAGCGGCGGCCACGCCGTCGAGGACGGGCGCCGGGTCGATCGGCGCGTAGCTGGGCTCCGGGAGGTGCTGTGCGCCGCCCTCGATGAACGCGGTGCGAAGCTCACCGGGCCAGGCCAGCGCCGACAGGACACGCATCGGCTTGGCGACATCGTGGAGGATCTGAGCCGCTTGGCGGTAGCGGGCGTGATCAGCCTCGAGCTGATCTTGGTCGGTCGACATTTGCGTACTCTTGCACCTGCCGTCGACGGCAACGGGGATCAATCGCGGTGTTCTTCGGCTTCCTTGCGTTTCGCCTGGCGGGTCTTGCGCGACTTGATCCGATGGGTGATGCCCCAGCCGACCGCGGCACCCGCCACCATGAAGCCGATCAGCATGATCCAGAGCGGCCAGCGGAAGTCGAACCACAGGAAGTTGAACGTGACGTTCTCGGTGTTCTGCAGGATGAACAGCAGTGACACGAGGCCGATGACGGCCGCGGGTCCGAAGCGACGGGCGTGGTCGAGGGAACTGGGCTGCTGCTCGTCGGGCAGGTAGTCGAAGTTGCTCATACGGCCGCAATCATGCCAGGCGATCGAGCTGTGCAGCGGTGACTTCGTTGCGTCCAGGGCGCCCGTTTCGCCACCGGTCGATCTCGTCGATCGCGGCGTCGACCATGCGGCGCAGTTCGGTCCCCAGCGAACCGGCGAGGTGCGGGGTGATGAACACGTTCGGCAGGGCCCAGAGCGGGTGCTCACGGGGGAGCGGCTCGGGATCGGTGACGTCCAGCACCGCCGAGAGTCGACCGCTGGAGGTCTCCGCGAGCAACGCGTCGTGGTCGAGCAGGCGCCCGCGCGCGGTGTTGACCAGCGTCGCTCCGGTCCGCATCGCGGCGAGTTGTGCGGCGCCGATCATGTGGTGTGTCGCGGGGAGGTCCGGCGCGTGGATCGACACGATGTCGCTGGCCCGGCAGAGGTCGTCGAGGTCCATCTTGGTGACTCCGAGTTCGGTGGCCTCGTCCTCGGACAGGAACGGGTCGTACACCACGACGCCGAGATGGGGAAACGGCCGGAGCAACTCGATCACCCGTCGACCGATCAGCGAGGCCCCGACGATGCCGATGGTCTTGTCGTAGTTGCCGACGGCGACGTCGTGCGGTTGACGGAAGGTCTCGAGTTCGGGGTCGCGCGGCGTGCGCAGGACGTCACGCTGCCAGAACACGTCCTTGTTGGAGAACAGGATGGTGGCGACGGTGAACTCGGCGACGGGCTCTGCGTTCGCGAGCGCACCGGACGTCACCCTGATCTCGCGCGAGAACACGTCCGGGTCGAGTGTGTGCTTGACCGTGCCGGCGGCGTAGACGAACAGCCCGAGGTTCGGGGCGCCGTCGAGAAGGGCGGCATTCACGGGCGGGCAGCCCCAGTGTCCGAGGATCACCTCGGCGCGGTCCAGCAGGTCGATCGAGCGCGGTTCGGACCAGTCGTCGACCGGCTCGGTGTCGAGGATGTCGGCGACCTCGGCGATCCGTTCGAGTGCTGGCGTGTCGAAGAGGTCGAGCGAGCGGTGATGGGCGATCAGCAAGGTCGGTCGACGTTTTTGCATATGCCGCCAGTCTGCACTCGAATGGTGCGCGTGTACGACTCCCGAGACCGCCGTGACCCGCGGGCCAACCCGCTCGCGTCGGGGCCGCTGACGACCCGCGACGACGTCGCTCGCGCCGTCGGTGATCTCTACGAGCCGTTGCTGCCGCACGTGAGCCCGGGCGGGGCCCGGGTCAGGCTCGGCAGCTTCGCGGCGGTGTTCGAGGAGTCGACCGCAGAACTGGAGGGCTTCGC
Source organism: Ilumatobacteraceae bacterium (assembly GCA_049593815.1). Classification (GTDB taxonomy): domain Bacteria; phylum Actinomycetota; class Acidimicrobiia; order Acidimicrobiales; family Ilumatobacteraceae; genus Sva-07. The sequence goes on from JBAWHL010000379.1 coordinate 9,312, forward strand.
CCGCCCGCTGTACGGCATCGTGCCGATGACCGTCGGTGGGTACGAGTTCGCCCGCTGGGAGCGTTTCGTCAGCGGGCTCGATGCCGGAACCGATCCGTCCTCGCCGGAGTACTGGGGACCGGTCCCCGGTGACGGCGACCAGCGAATGGTCGAACAGGCGGCGATCGGCCTCGCCCTGGCGTTCTGTCCCGAGCGCACGTGGGAGCATCTGTCGTCGGCAGCCAAGGTCCGTCTGGTGGCCTGGCTGCAGGGCATCTTCGACCACGATCCGGTGGGCAACAACTGGCAGTTCTTCCGGGTGCTGGTCTCGCTCGGTCTGGAGCGGGTCGGCGCCGGGTTCGACGGGTCGAAGGTGGCGGCGTCGCTCGATCTCCTCGACAGTTTCCGCATCGGTGAGCACTGGTACAGCGACGGCACACTCGACAACGTCGACTACTACGTCCCCTTCGCGTTCCACACCTACGCGCTGATGTACGCGGCGGCCAACGACCTCGGCCTCGGTGACGACACCCGTGCCGAGGGATTCCGGGACCGGGCGGCCGGGTTCGCAACTGACTTCCAGCACTGGTTTGCTCCCGACGGTGCCGCCGTGCCGTTCGGTCGCAGCTTGACCTATCGGTTCGCGATGTCGTCGTTCTGGGGCGCGCTCGCCTGGGCCGATGTCGAGTCGGACCTCAGCTGGGGGCAGGTGCGTGGCCTGTCGATGCGCCACCTGCGTTGGTGGGCCGACAAGCCGATCAGCGACCGTGACGGTGTGCTCTCGGTGGGGTTCACCTACGACAACCGCCGACTGTCCGAGACGTACAACTCGGCGGGCTCGCCCTACTGGTCGATGAAGGCCTTCGGTGCGCTCGCTGCTCCAGCGACCCACGCCTTCTGGACCAGCGAGGAGGAGCCGCTCGCACCGCTCGACGGGCCCGTCACGATCGTCGACGCCGGACAGGTGATCACTCGCGGTCACGACCACGCGGTGGTCCTGCCCGCACGTGCAGCCGCTGCGGTCGACTTCCCCGAGCAGGCATCGGGCAAGTACCGCAAGTTCGCCTACTCCTCGTCGTTCGGGTTCAGCGGCGACGTGGCGGGACTGTTCGGTCCCGTCATCACCGACTCGATGCTGGCGCTCACCGACGACGAGGGAAACCGACGTGTTCGCCTCGGCGTCGATGCAGCCGGCGTCGAGGACGCCATGACCTGGAGCACGTGGAGCCCGTGGCCGGACGTGCGCATCGACTCGGTGTGCTGGGCCGTCGACAGTTCGCACCACGGCCGACTGCACCGCGTGCGCACCGATCGAGCCCTGGACGCCGTCGACTCGGGATTCGCCATCGGGCTCGACACACCCGACGACCTCACCACCGATGCCGTCGTCAAGGGTGCCGATCGCGTGGCGATCTCGACGAGCCACGGCAGCAGCGCCATCATCGGTCTGCTCGGCGACCGGCGTCCCGTCGCCCGCAACCTGTCCGTCAACGCGTCGTTGATGCATCCGCGGACCGCCGTACCAGCGCTGAAGGGGCGTCTCGAACCAGGAGACCATCGCCTCGCCGCGCTGATCGTCGCCAGCCCGTCCGCGGCACTCGACCGAGGCACCGCAGCCGAGGTCGTCGACATCCCTGCAGCGGCCACCAACCTCCTCGAACGCATCAGCACGGAGCAGTCATGACCATTCCTCCCATCATTCCGAACCGCAAGATCACCGGCATGTCGGCGGTGTTGCTCCCGCACACCGCGTCGGGCGAGATCGACTGGGCGGCGACCGAAGCCCACGTCGAGCGCACCGTCGCCGCCGGACTCGCTCCCGCGGTCAACATGGACACGGGCTACGTCCAGCTGCTCAGCGAGGCCGACAAGGAGCGCGTGCTCGATCTGACCGCGTCGATCAGCTCGGACTTCGTCGCCGGTGCGTACGTGCCCGACACGCAGGGCGACCCGTTCGCGCTCGACCGGTACCTCGCCGAATGTGCGTCGATCGAGCGTCGCGGCGGCACGCCGGTGATCTTCCCGTCCCACGGCCTCAACGAGCTCGACGACGCCGGCTGGGTCGACGCGCTCACCGCGATCGGCGATCGGGTCGATCGGTTCATCGGCTTCGAACTCGGCTCGATGTTCGTTCCGTACGGGCGCATCCCGTCGCTCGACGCGTACGAGGCGATGATGGGCATCACGTCGTGCATCGGCGCGAAGCACTCCTCGCTGAGCCGCCAGCTCGAGTGGGACCGTCTCGCGCTGCGTGATCGGGTGCGACCCGACTTCACCGTGTTCACCGGCAACGACCTGGCGATCGACATGGTGATGTACGGATCCGACTACCTCCTCGGCCTGTCGACGTTCGCCCCCGAGGCGTTCGCCGCCCGCGACCGCATGTGGGAGGCCGGCGACCCCGCCTTCCACGAACTGAACGACCTCCTCCAGTACCTCGGGCACTTCACGTTCCGCGTCCCTGTGCCCGGCTACCGGCACGACGCAGCTGTCTTCTTCGAGCTGCGAGGATGGGCGGAATCCGACCGGACGCCAGCGGCCGCACCCCGACGGCCGGACTCGGACCGGGCGGTCCTCGCCGACATCCTCGAACGACTGGAGGCGCTGACATGAGCGTTCGCTACACCCAGGTCAAGAAGCTCCGCACCGTCGAGGAGTTCAGCGAACACTGTGCGTCGCTGGCCATCGACATCCCGATCGACGCCACGACCGATCCCACCGGTGTCCTCGCCGATCCCGTCGAGTTCACCGACGGCAACGGTGGTGTCCTGACCTCGCCGAACCGGTTCGCCGTGCTCCCGATGGAGGGCTGGGACGGGACGACGCAAGGAGCGCCGACCGACCTGGTTCGTCGTCGCTGGGGTCGATTCGGCAGCAGTGGCTGCGGTCTCGTGTGGGGGGAAGCGACCGCGGTCCAGCTCGACGGGCGAGCCAACCCGAATCAGCTGGTGATCGACGACTCCACCGTCGAGGAGATCGCGGGCCTGCGGCAACTGCTCGACCCCGCGCAGGTCACCGGCCTGCAGCTCACGCACTCGGGGCGTTGGTCGCGCCCGGAGGGTGCCCCGGCACCGCGCATCGCCTACCGCCACCCGGTGCTCGACGGACGCGTCGGCCTGGATGGTGAAGCTGGGGCCGGTGCCGTGTTCACCGACGACGAACTCGACGAACTCGCCGAGCGATACATCGTCGGTGCCGTACTCGCCCAGCAGGCCGGATTCGAGTTCGTCGACGTCAAGCACTGCCATGGCTACCTCCTCCACGAGCTGCTGACGGGCTACGACCGAGATGGTCGGTTCGGCGGTGACCTCGTAGGCCGCACCGAGTTCCTCCGCACCGTCGTCACCGGCATCCGTGACCGGGCACCCGGCCTCGCGATCGCCGTGCGCCTGTCCGCGTTCGACCTGATGCCGTTCACCGCCGGAGAGGGCGGTGTCGGCGTGCCCGACGGCGCAGGGGAGTATCGATACGCGTTCGGCGGCGACGGCACGGGGCTCGGCATCGATCTGACCGAGACGCACGCGCTGCTCGACGTCTTCACCGAACTGGGTATCGGGCTGGTGAGCGTGACCGCCGGCAGTCCGTACTACAACCCGCACGTCCAGCGGCCGGCGTTCTTTCCGCCGTCCGACGGTTATCAGCCGCCCGAGGACCCGCTGGTCGGCGTTGCCCGCCAACTCGCCGTCACCGCCGAGCTCACGGCTGCCCATCCCGAACTCGCCATCATCGGCTCGGGCTACTCGTACCTCCAGGACTGGCTGGGCAACGTCGGCCAGGCCGTCGTGGCGGGTGGGGGAGCGACGATGGTCGGTCTCGGCCGGATGATCCTGTCGTACCCCGAACTCGCCGCCGACCTGTTGAGGGGCACGGAGGTGAACCCCCGCCTGATCTGTCGCACCTTCAGCGACTGCACGACCGCCCCACGCAACGGGCTCGTCTCGGGCTGCTTCCCGATCGATCCGTTCTACAAGGAGCACCCGCAGCGGGTCGAGCTCACCAAGGCGAAGAAGGAAGCCAAGGAACGTCTGCGGTGAGCGAGCAACGCCAGGTGCTCGTGTTCCACCGTGCCGCCGGCTTCGTGCACCAGTCGATCCCGGTCGGGGTCGCGGCGATCGAGGCGCTCGGCGAACGCCACGGCTTCGGCGTCGAGGCGACCGACGACCCCGCGCGCTTCACCGCCGACATCGGGTGGTTCGACGTGATCGTGTTCCTCCAGACCAGTGGCAACGTCCTGCCCGAGCAGGCGCAACGGCGCGCGCTGGAGGAGTACATCGCCAACGGTGGCGGGTTCTTCGGCATTCACGCTGCGTCCTCGATGGCGCCGGACGTCGGCACCGACTGGCCGTGGTTCCGCGACCTCGTCGGGGCCTCGTTCAAGGGGCACACGGTCGCCAAGCTCTACTGCGACGACGAGGTACCCGAACGGCGCGGCGTCGAATGGGCCGGCCGACTCGCCGAGGCGCCCGACGATGCCGAATGGATCGGCGCCGCGCTGGCGCTGACCTCGTGGGAGACCGCCACCGTCCATGTCGAGGAACCCGGGAGTCCGGCGATCCGTGGCATCAGCGACGGCGAGGTGCTGTCGGACGAGTGGTACGGCTTCCACGAGAATCCCCGCGCCCACGTCAACGTCGTCGCCACCGTCGACGAGGCGACCTACGCCCCGTATCTCGGTGAAATGGGTGACGACCACCCCATCGTGTGGTGGCGGGAGTTCGGTGGCGGTCGCTCGGTCTACAACTCGATGGGCCACACCGCGGCGACCTGGGGAGACCCGCGATTCCTCGAGACCATCCTCGGCGGCATCGAGCTCGCCTGCGGCTGACCGCCGGTGAACCATCGGTGGCAGCCAGCTCGGGCATGGAATCAGATCATCCGATCGCTGGCTGCCCGGCCGGGGGGAGGGCGAGGCCGATCATGGGAGGGCGCAGTGCGTGCGTCGTCCCGTCGGGGTCGGTGAGTGTGAAGTGGCCGGCCCCGAGGGGCTCGATACTCCAGTGCTGTTCGTGAAGCCAGTGGTGGTGATACCAGCAGACGAGAACGAGGTCGTCGATGTCGGTGTTGCCGTCGTTGGCCCAGTGGATGCTGTGGTGTGCGTCGCAGCCGCCCGGCGGTACGGGGCACCCGGGGATGCGGCAGCCGTGGTCGCGGATGGTCAGCACGTCGAATTGGGCGTCGGACACGGTGCGGGTCTGGCGGCCGTAGTTCAAGATCGTGCCGCCGGGTGCCGTGATGAGCCGATGGACGCTGGCG
>JBAWHL010000380.1:0-5474 GCA_049593815.1 Ilumatobacteraceae bacterium
CGTCGAAGTAGCGCTGCTTGTCGTCGTAGTAGGTCGCTCGCAGATCGCCGAGCCGACTCGCGTTGTACGTACAGAATAGCGCTCGTCGCGTCGCGTCGGACCCGTTGGTCCCGCTCCGATGCGGAACCCGCGAATGGAACCACAACAGATCCCCAGCCCGGACCGGCACCGGTCGGAACTCGAGCCCAGCCGCGGTGTCGGGGTGGATGCAACCGTCGTCGTCGAGCGGAAGGATCGAGCCGTGCATGGCGGGAACCACCTCCAAGCACCCGTTGGCAACGTCAGCGTCATCGATGGCGAGCATCCCGGTCAGGTGGGTGTCGACGAAGGCGTACGCGGGCGCGTCCTGATGGGGAGCGAAGCCGGCACCACCCGCTGGCTTGTAGTTGATCTTCTCCTTGTACAGCACCGCTGGCTCTCCGAGGAGCCGGGCGGCCATCGCCGGCAACAGCCCGGCGGACACCAGCTCGCGCCAGCCGGCGTGTACCTCGACGAGACGCTCCGAGCGCGCCAGCACCGCGCCTCGGTCCGTGTGTTCGTAGTGCTGCATCAGGCCCAGTTCACCGGGGCGCCGCGGTGAGATGTCATCGACCCAAGCCCGCAGTTCGTTCATGTCCGCTGCGTCGAACACCCCGGGGACATGGAGATACCCGTCGCGCTCCCAGGCCCCGATGTCGAGCCGGTCGAGCACAGCCAGGTCGGCGCGAGTCGTGGTCACGTGCTCTCGACCAGTTCTGCGCGGAATCGGAGTTCGGATGCCGCGGTCGGGGCGTCATCCCCGGTCGGCGAGAAGGCTTGAGACACCGCGAGCCGAACCGTGGGCAGGGCGCCGTGCAGATCGAAGAGCACGAGGTCGGCTCGCTGACCGGGTTCGAGGCGTCCTCGGTCGTCGAGACCGACCGTGGATGCCGCGCCGGAGGTGACGAGCCGAATCGCGTCGGGGAGCGTGCATGCCCGGTCGGCAACGAGACGGCCGACGGCACCGAGGAGTGTCGAGGGGAGATAGTCCGAGGCCAAGCTGTCGCAGAGGCCAAGTCCGATGAGTTCCCGAGCGCTCACGTTGCCCGAGTGGCTCTCGCCGCGCAGGGCGTTGGGAGCACCGCAGACGATGTGCAGTCCTCGTTCCCGCGCCGCCGTCGCAGCCTCGACCGTCGTCGGGAACTCCGCGATCGATGCCCCCACGGCCACAGCCTCCTCGATGTCGTCGACGCCCGCGGGGTCGTGGCACATCAGTCGAATCTCGTCGGCCCGGCCGCGCTTCCCCAACCACGGCATCGCCGCGTCGCGGTGGATTCGCTGCTCCTCGCGATCGGCGATCACCTGATCGATGTAGTCCTTGGCCTGATCAGCCTCCATCTTGCGAGTGCCGGCGATGTAGCGCTCCATCCATCGGCGGTCCGCGTACTGGCCCTGGCCCGGGGTGTGATCCTCGTAGGACACGAGCGGCGGCAGCGCCGTCGTGTTGGTCGTGGCGTCGGCCGTCGCCCGGATCGTCGCGTCGACCGTCTCGCACAATGCCGCGAAGCCATCGGCGTCACGGACATCGAGCCGATACAGAATGCGGTGGTCGATCGGAGCGTCGCCCGAAACCGCTCGCTGCGACAATGTCGTGCACATCGTCGTTGCCTGCTCGACCGAGCGGTCGTACTTCGCGCCGTTCTCGAAGCCGATGCCGTGAAAGATCGTCGTGACACCGGCGCCGCGGACGCGCCCCTCGAAGGAGTGGACCGCGAAGTCCATCGGCACCAACACACCGGGGCGCGGGCGCAGTTCCTTCTCCAACCCGTCCGAGTGCGTGTCGATCGCGCCGGGAGCGAGGAACGCGCCGCGCCCGTCGAGCGCGCCGATGGGCCGACGTGAACCCGTCGAGATCGAGGCGACGAGACCGTCCTCGACGACGATCGTCGCGTCGGGCAGGAGTCGGTCGGGCAGCACCGCGGTCACGTTGGTGATCGAGAAGTTCCGGGAATGCAGGATCATGTCCATCAGCGGGCGACTCCAGTGAGTTCGGGGAGGATTCGTTCGGGTGGGCCGGTGTCGACGGCTCGGCCGTGGCGCATCAGCACGACCCGCGTCGCGAGCCGTTCGATGGCATCGAGGTCGTGGAACACCGAGAGCACAGCGACGCCGTGCCCGGCGAGTTCGTCGATCAGGTCGAGCGCAGCGGATCGGTTGGCCGGGTCGAGCGCGGACACCGGCTCGTCGAGCAGCAGCAGCCGGGGCGGCGAGACGGTGCCGGCCGCGAGGTTGACGCGCTGGCGCTCACCGCCGGACAGGACCGTCGCGTACACGTCCCACATCGCCTCGTCGATGTTCAAGCGACGCAGCGCGTTCGCTGCCGCGTCACGAGCGGCGTCGCGGTCCATGCCGCGGTCCGTGGCGGCACGCACGACGATGTCGAAGGGCCCGCGGCGAGGTGGTGCCTGGAGGAACTGGGAGACGTAGCCGAGCTCGCGACCGCGCAGCGCAACCACGTCACGGTCACCGATCTCCGCAAGGTCGACGACGGTGCCATCGCCGAGCCGGAGATCGACCGTGCCGGCCGATGGCAGGTACGTGCGGTGGACGCACTTCAGCAGCGACGTCTTGCCCGCACCACTCGACCCAGCGAGGACCACGTGCTCTCCCGCGCTGACGTCGAGGTCGACCCCACGGAGACCGGCAACGACTCGTCCGTCGATGTTGTGGAGCACGAACTGCTTCTCCAGTCCACGGACCGAGAGCACGGGGGTGGCGTCGGGTGGGTTGAGCTCGCTCATGATCGGGCGGCGGCGACGAGCCGCTGGCTGTAGGGGTGCATGGGATCCTCCATCAACTGGTCGGTGAGGCCGGCTTCGACGATGCGGCCGTGATGCATGACGACGCATCGCGTGGTGAGCATCTCGATGACCCCGAAGTCGTGCGACACGACAACGGCAGCCAGACCGAGATCGTCGAGCAACGAGCGGATGAGGTCGAGCACACCCGCGGCGACGGACGCATCGAGCCCGGTGGTCGGCTCGTCGAAGAGAACGAGTGCCGGTCCGTTGGCGAGTGCCTTGGCGAGCTGGACGCGCTGACGCATGCCGCCGGAGAACTCGCGCACGATGTCGTCCATCCGGGTGAGCGGTACCTCCGTGCGGGTCAGCAGATCGGAGGCCCGATCGCGGATGCCACCGAAGTTGCGCCACCCGGCGGCCGTGAGCGGTTCGGCGATGTTGCCGCCGGCGGTCAGGCGCAAGTCGAGACCGTCGGCGGGGTTCTGGTGCACGATGGCGATGTCGTCGACACGCAGTTGGCGTCGTTGCGACGGGCTGAGTTCGGTCAGCTCCACGATCGAGTTGTCGCGGCGTCGCATCTTGATCGAGCCCACGGTCGGTTCGACGTCACCGGCGATGCAGCGCATCACGGTCGACTTGCCCGAGCCCGACTCGCCGATGACCCCGAGCGCCTCGCCGGCAGCGACGTCGAAGCCGACGTCCCATGCAGCGACCACGGTGCTCGTCGGGGCGTACTTCGAGGTGCCCTGGTCGGGCCCCGTCATCGCGATCGCGTCGGCATCCAGTCGGCCGTAGAGCTTGCCGAGGCCATCGACGCGCAGCACCCAATCTTCTGGATCGACGATCATGATTCGCTCCCGTTGCTCGTGTTGCTGTCGATGCGTTGGCGGCGGCACCAGTCGGTGTCGCTGCAGACCCAACGTTCCCGCGCTTCGCCTGTGCGACCTGCCGCTTCATCGGCCGGGTCGACCTGGGCGGGCACGGCGACGAGGTAGGAGTGGTCGCTGCCACAGTGGGCACACGCTGCTCCCAGTGTCGACTCGACCTCGAACGGCACGTCCTCGAAGGTCATCGGCTCGACCGAGGTCTCGGGCGGAATGGCGTAGATCCGTTTCTCGCGGCCAGCACCGAACAGCGAGAGGAACGGCGCGTCATCGAGCCGCGGGATGTCCCATCGCGGGATCGGTGTCGTGGCGACGACGTAACGACCGTTGACGAGGCACGGGTACCCGGTGGTTCGGGTGATGACACCGTTGCGAACCTTGTCTTCGTAGAGGCTCACCCACAACCGGGCGTAGTCGGCCTCCGCGTGCATCCGAGCGAGTTCTCGCATGTCGCGCTCGACGCCACGCAGTGGTTCGGGAACCGGCACCTGCAAGACAACGATCTGGTCCTCGCGGAGGTCGTCTTCGGGGATTCGGTGGCGGGTCTGGATCACCGTTGCCTCGTCCGGCTCGGAGGTCTCTGTCGCTCCGGTCGCCCCGATGATCAGCCGTCGAAGGTTGACCGCGTTCACGCCCTCGTCGTCACCCTGGTCGATGACCTTCACGGCGTCGTCAGCACCGGCGACGGCGAGGGTGATCTGGAGCCCGCCGGATCCCCACCCTCTGGCGACTGGCATCTCACGAGATCCGAATGGAACCTGGTAGCCGGGCACCGCGACCGCGGTGAGAATCGCCCGGCGGATCTCGCGGCGAGCGTGGTCGTCGAGCACGCCGTTGTGTTCTGCGGCGCCGACGAGCGACGCGACCGACACGTCGGCGCGCCCGTCGAGCGGATCGGCCGACGCTGGGGAGTGGTGGTCGGTGATGGTCATGCGCAATCTGCTCCTGCGGGTGCGTCGACGAGGGGGGTGACGGGCTCCGCGGTGGACGCGGCGCCCTCGGTGCGGGCCGTTCGTACCGCGAGCTTCCGTTCGACCATCGACCGGAAGGTGACGTAGTGCGGCAGCTTGAGGTGTTCGAGGAAGCCAGTGGCGTCGAGGCCATCCGTGGTCATCAACACCGACTGTTCCAGCGACGACCGACCGGCGTCGCGCTCACACGCGATGTCGAGGTTGGCCATCGCGATGGCCTTCTTCTCGTTGTGCCCGAAGCAGAGTCCGTAGCCGACGTCGAAGCGGCCACGATCCTCGCCGACCCCGTCGAGGTCCTCGATCGCCTCGACCTCCGTGACGCGCACCTGGCCCAGCGTCACCGGCGATCCGGTGACCGGGTTGGTGACCACGACAGGAAGACGACCGTGGCGGACCTCGCCGAGCGTGATCTCGTGGAGATAGCCGTCCGGGCCGAGGATGTTGCGGTACCAGAGGTTGACGAGCGCACCGGTCTCGGCGCGGGCCATCACCGCCAGCCGAGCAGATCGGGGCGCGCCGGGACGGACGGCGTGCCGAGTGATGTCGACCGGGTCCGGGTCATCAGTACGCCGGTCGACCACGAGATCGAGGTCGCGGAGGACGTCGAGCAACCGACGCGGCCGCCGGGGATCATCGTGTCGGCCCGCCGGCCCGGTGTCGCCCGGGTGCGCTCCTCGGTCGTCGCGAACCAAACCGTCGAGCTCGTCGAACAGATCGACATCGGCAGGCACCGCGTCGACGTCGATCTGCTCCGGCACGCCGGGGTTCAGGTCGAGCATGCGACCCGTGTAGTCGGTCGTACGCCCGAGCAACTGCGGGCCGGGAGGCTGCCGGTAGGCAGGGACGACACGGCGCAGCAC
>JBAWHL010000381.1:0-1520 GCA_049593815.1 Ilumatobacteraceae bacterium
CGCTGAACTACAGCGCCGGGCAGGTTCAAGGCAACGGCGCGGTCGCTCCATTGGACGCGAACGGCCGACTGTGCCTGTACTCCTACGCGTCGAGCGACGTCGTGGTCGACATCGTCGGCTGGTTCACGGCCGGGCCCACCACCGTGACGTCGGCGTTCGTGCCCGCCGTCCCGCGGCGACTGGTCGACACGCGCAATGGAACCGGGGCGCCCAAGGCCAAGGTGACCCCATCGACTCCGCTCGAGATCGCTGTCACCGGAACCCAGCTCACCGTCGACGGTGTCGCGGTGTCGGTCCCAGCGAGCGCTGAGGCAATCGCGATGAACCTCACCGTCGTCGGACCCTCGACGAGCGGTTACGCCACGGTGTGGCCATGCGGAACCAGTCGACCGACCACGTCCAGCCTCAACTACGCCGCAGGGGCGACCGTTGGCAACAACGTGGTTGCGCCGATCGGCGCCAACGGCAAGGTCTGCCTGTACACGTACGCGAACGCCAACTTCGTGGTCGACGTCACCGGCTGGATCGTTGACGGGACGGCCTACAGCGGTTCGACGCCCGATCGTGTGATCGACACCCGATTCGGCATCGGCCCACGACCAGCCTGACCCCGTCAGCGTCGACCTGAGCGCTGGATTCCTCCGCCGGCCCCCGTCGCGAATAGGTTTCGCGGCATGGACATTTCTGGTGCAAGCGCAATCGTCACAGGTGGAGCGTCGGGTATCGGTGCGGCTTCGGCCCGCATGCTCGCCGCCCTCGGAGCCAAGGTCGTCATCGCCGACCTTCAGGAGGACAAGGGCAACGAACTCGCCGACGAAATCGGTGGCGCGTTCTGCAAGGTCGACGTCACCAACACCGACGACATCATCAACGCCGTCGAGATGGCGAAGTCGATGGGGCCGGTCCGCGTGCTCGTCAACTCCGCCGGCATCGGCTGGGCACAGCGCACGGTCGGCAAGGACGGCTCCGTCGAGTCGGCCGCCAACCTCGACGCCTTCAAGAAGGTCATCGCGATCAACCTGATCGGCACGTTCGACTGCATCCGCATCGCCGCAACGGCGATGAGCACGACCGAGCCGCTCGAGTACGGCGAGCGCGGTGCCATCGTCAACATCGCCTCGGTCGCCGCATTCGACGGTCAGATCGGCCAGGCCAGCTACTCCGCGTCGAAGGGTGGCGTGGTCGGCATGACCCTGCCGATCGCCCGTGACCTCTCTGCCGTTGGCGTGCGCGTCAACACCGTCGCTCCCGGCCTCATCGACACGCCGATCTACGGCGAGGGCGAAGGCAGCGAAGCGTTCAAGGAGAACCTCCAGAAGGGCGTGCTCTTCCCGAAGCGCCTCGGCGATCCGGAACAGCTCGCATCGATGGTCGTCGAGTGCATCACCAACAGCTACATGAACGCCGAGTCGATTCGCGTCGACGGCGGCATTCGCATGCCGCCGAAGTGACGGATCGCCTCAGGTGGTGTAGTCCGCGTTGAAGCGGACGTACTCGTCGCTGAGGTCGCAGCCCCACAC
>JBAWHL010000382.1:0-17047 GCA_049593815.1 Ilumatobacteraceae bacterium
GCAGAACTGACGTACGAAAAGCAAGAGATGTCAGAACAATTGTTCCGATGTCGAGACGCGAGCCGCTGTCTCTGCGGAGGTCGGGCGAGTGCGAGTGCGAGTGCGAACTCGGGCGTGGGGTCGAGCGCGAGCTCGGGCAATGGCGAGCGTGGGGTCGAGCGCGAGCTCGAGCGTGGGGTCGAGCGTGAGCCGAGTGCTTCGGTCGGCCCGTCGGCTCAGGGGGTGATGACGACCTTGCCGACCGCGGTGCGGTCCATCAGGGATCGGAGCGCTTCGCCTGCCTGCTCGAGTGGGTAGCGCGCCGACACGTGGGGGCGGAGTTCGCCGGACGCGACCAGTTCGATCAGCTCGTCGCTGATCTCGGCGTTCAGTTCCGGTTGGCGGGCGGTCATGGCGCCGTAGAAGACCCCGACGATCTGACAGCCCTTGAGCAGTGTCAGGTTGAGCGGAATCGATGGGATGCCGCCGGTGAAGCCGATCACGAGGAAGCGGCCCTCCCACCCGATCGCCCGCAGCGCCTGCTCGGCCTTGTCGCCGCCGACGCCGTCGTAGACGACGTCGACGCCCTGGCCGTTCGTGAGTTCCTTGGCGCGCTCCTTGAGGTTCTCGGTGGCGTAGTTGATCGTCTCGTCGGCGCCGCGTTCGCGGCACAGGTCGAGCTTCTCCTCGGTCGATGCTGCGGCGATCACCCGGGCGCCCATGAGCTTGCCGAGTTCCACCGCCGACACGCCGAGTGCGCCGCCTGCTCCGAGCACGAGCATCGTCTCGCCGGGTTGGATGTGGGCTCGATGCTTGAGGGCGTAGAGCGTCGTGCCGTACGCGTAGTTCAGTCCGGTGGCGACGGCGAAGTCGACCGAATCCGGCAGTCGACGGGCGGTGGCGGCGGGAATCGCCAGCAGTTCGGCGTAGGCACCGGTACTACCCAGACCACCGACGACCCGGTCGCCGACCGTCCATCCGGTCACGCCGTCGCCGACCGCCGTGACGACACCAGCGGCCTCGCCGCCGGGGATGTACGGCGGCGTCGGATGGAACTGGTACTTGTCCTCCAGCATCAGGGTGTCGGGGAATGTCACCGCCGACGCCTTCACCTCGATCAGCAGTTGGCCGTCACCGGCGGTCGGGTCGGTCATCTCCTCGACGACCAGGGATTCGGGCGGACCGAAGGACGTGCACACGACAGCTCTCATGGATGTCGACAGTAGACGCAGCGACCCCAACGCCGATCTGCCCGCAAGCACGCGCCCTGTGATACCAGGCCCCGGTGCAGCCGGTCCGTCGCGATGAGCGGATGCACCGCAGGCGGTGCGTTCGCTCATCGCTGCGACCTCGCGCGATCGATGGCGTACTCGCTGGCGCGGATCAGCCGGGTTCGGGCACGCGGGCGAGACCGTCGACGATCTCGGCGTGTGGGAGTGCCGTGAGTGAGGCCGGAGGAACGAGCAGCTTGCGGTCGCGGGATCCACCGCCGACGATCACCTGTTCACAGGCCATGACCGCTGCGTCGATCCAGATCGGGAGGCCGGCGGGCAGACCGTAGGGCGTCACCCCGCCGATCTGCATGCCGGTGATGGTGGTCGTCTCCTCACCTGCAGCGAACGAGGCCTTCTTCACGCCGAACTTGCGCCGGACCACACCGTTGACGTCGAGGCGTGTCGAGGCGAGCACCAGACACGCGGCGTGGACCCTCGGCTCGGACTTGCCGACCACGATGATCGCGTTGGCCGACTGGTCGAGCGTGTACCCGTACGTCTCGCAGAACGCCGCCGTGTCGGCCAGGTCGGGGTCGCACGCGACCACCTCGAACGGCACGCCCGTTGCGGTGGCGGCGGCAAGGACCGGATCGTTCGCTGTGGTCTCGTCCATGACGGAAGTGTGCCAGGCGTCGGACTCGCCGATCCGCTCAGCTCGTTGGATCGAAGGTGACCTCGACCATCGGTGCCGATTTGACGTCGACCCGTTCAACGGCTCAGCGGGACGCGGACTCGAGGAACCGATCCATCGATGCGCGGGTGCTCAGTTCCACCACGTGAAGGTGGTCGTGGCGCTGCAGGGCGGCGTCGAGGCGCGGTCGGCTGTCGCGCTCGTAGTTCCAGATCCATCGGTAGAACTCGAGCTGGAACCGTTCAGGGCAACCGTCGGCTTGGATCGCCTTGCCGTGGTTGCGTGCGGACCGTCCGATCGCGGATGCAACGCAGGCCAGGCCCGAACGAGCGACGACGATCACCGTGTCGGCGCGAGCGAACCGCTCGTCGAACGTTCCGCCGTAGTTGCCGTCGGCGATCCACCGATCACCGGCGAACAGCTCCGATTGCCGTTGACGCCACTCGTCTCGTGGAGTCTCGACCCACCCCGGCTTCCAGAAGTAGCGGTCGAGATGGACGACCGGCAGATCGATCCGTTCGCCGAGGGCCCGAGCGAACGTGGACTTGCCGGCGCCACCCGGCCCGACGATCGCGACACGTTCCATGACTCATCAGCTTGCCTCATGCGTGGGCCCGACAACGTCAGGCGGCTCTCACCGTCAACCGTCAGTGCTGAGGATCGGTCGTGCTCGCGGTCGGCTGCGGCTGGCTCGCGCGAGCGCTCGGAACGAGCCACATCGTTCCTGCGACGAGCACGATCGCCAGGACAGCGACGTAGACGACGAGCTCCCAGGGGGTGCCGAGGTCGAGGACGCTGACCGTCGCTCCGGCCACAACGAGCGCCATGATGCCGAGCAGCGATGCAGCGAGCTTCCCGCTGCGATCTCGTCGACGCTGCTCCGGGCCGTTCACGTCCTGGAGCGTACGGTGACCAGGGCCATCATCTGAGGGTCGAATCGCGCGGTTCCGAGAATGAAGAACGTCACCGCGGCGCTCCGTGGTTTGCTCAGATGAGCCGGTCGGCTGTCGTCGTGCTGGCGCTGTCGTAGCCTCACGGGCGTGTTCGACGGCGAGCCGATCTACTTTCGCTCCTCGAACGAGTTCCGCGACTGGCTCGAGCGTCATCACGCGACGGCGCCCGAATGCGTGGTGGGCTACTGGAAGGCGCGCACGGCCAAGCCCTCGCTCCGATGGGCCGACGCCGTACGCGTGGCGCTGTGCTTCGGCTGGATCGACGGGCAGGTCCGCTCGATCGATGACGAACGCCACATGCAGCGGTTCACGCCGCGCAAGAGCCGCCGCTGGAGCGCCGTGAACGTCGCGCTCGTGGCTGAGCTCGAAGCCGATGGCCGCATGACCGAGGCCGGACGGCGTGCGTTCGGTGAACGCGATTTGAGCGAGGAGCCGTATTCGACGTCGAAGCGGCCCAGCCAGCTGCCGGCCGAGTTCGACGAGCGCCTGCGCCGCGACCACCCGGAGGCGGCCGCCTTCTGGGACGCCACCCCGCCGAGCTACCGCAAGATGCGCGCCTTCTGGATCACCGAGGCGAAGCGTCCCGAAACGCGCGAGCGGCGATTCGGTCTGCTCGTCGAGGCCTGCGCCGCGGGCGAGCGGCTCCAGTAGTCCGCCCCGGTTCGGTCAGGCAGTTGGGTGAGCTGAGTCCACGTTCCTGATGAATGTGGTGATCGTGTCGGCGATCGCTTGGTGGTCAAGCGGGTTCAGTTCGTGTCCTGCGGCGTCGAGCGCAACGAAGTGCGCTCCCTCGATGTGTTCGGCGATGGCTCGGCCGTTCGGCAGAGGAAGGATGGGGTCGTTCACGCCGTGAATCACCAGGGTCGGTTTCGCGATCCGATTGGCGGCGCCCGTCCAGTCGTTGGTGGTCGTCACCATGGCATGGTTGAAGGCGCTGGCGAGGTTGATCGCTCGGCGGATCTCGGCGCGCACGCGCTCCCGGGTACCTGTCTCATCGAAGCGTTCAGGTGTGCCAGCGCTCAGTCGGCCGATCTCGACGAGGAAGTCTTCTACGGCGTCGTCGTCGGACCAGTCGAGTTCACCCATCATGCCGAAGTGGTTCATGAACTTGTCGTCGATGCCGGGGAGCTCGTCGGTGGTGCCGAGGGGTTCGGAACCGATGAGCGAGAGTGAGCGCACGCGATCTGGGAAGGCGAGAGCGGCGATCTGGCTGATGTAGCCGCCGAGCGACATGCCAACCAGGTGAGCGGTTTCGATGTCGAGTGCGTCGAACACGCCGATCAGGTCGTCGGTCAGGTCTTCGGCGGAGTAGTTCACTACGCCGGGCACGGGGCCATCGTGGACAACTCGACGACATTCTGGTCGGGCTCTGGCGCTCCGCAACGCCTCTGGGTCACTCGTGGCGCCGACGAGTCGGTCGACGAAGGTTGGGTGCAGGCATACTCAGACGATGGGGAGTGAGGGGCGACGGACGAGTGACGTTGTCGACGTTGGGGGCGTGTCGTTCGATCCATGGCCATCCCAGGTTGGGGTTCACGTCGAGTGGGGTGTCCCGGGAGCGCTGCTTGCGGCGCGTCGCGGCGACCTGGTGGTGGTGGTCGACGTGCTCTCCTTCTCGACGTCGGTCGTCGAGGTCGTTGCCCGCGATGGCGTGGCCTTCTGCTATTCGCCCGAGGAACTCGACGAAGCGGGCGGCCGTGAACAGGTGGGGCGCGTTCACGATGCGGTCGTTCTCTCGAAGCAGCGAAGCGTTGCGGAGGGTGAGGTGTCGTTGTCTCCCGCGTCGCTGCAATCGATCCCGATCGGTGAGCGTGTCGTGATGACCTCACTCAACGGAGGGCGATGCGCTTCGGCGGCGGCGAAGGCGCCATGGGTCGCCGTGGGAAGTCTGACGAATCGCACTGCGGTGGCGCGCCGCATCGAGGCGTTGCTCACCGAGGGGACTGCAACGCGCTGCACAGTGGTGCCATGTGCTGAGGTCTGGTCTGGTCCGTTCATGGCATCGCAAGTCGGTGATCTCTCGGGAGTCGCAGCGAATCCTCTACGGCCGTCGGTCGAGGATCTGATGGGTGCTGGCTCGATCGTTGCCGCGCTCGACTCGTCGGTGTTGCGGTCGGTGGAAGCGACGATGGCGTCGGTGGTGTTCGAGTCCCATGCCGGTCGACTGGCTTCGGCGTTGCAGGAGTGTGTCAGTGGTCGTGAACTCCGTGAGCGCGGCTTCGAGGCAGACGTGGAGATCGCGGCGCGAATCGACGCGCACGCTGTCGTGCCCGAGCGGGCGTTCGATGATCCGCCTCACCAGTTCGCTCATCGCAATCCTGGCGCATCACCGTGACAGGACCGATCGTTCAGCGTTGAGCGCGCACATTAGTCCTACGGGTATGCGAGCCTGCGGCTCGACTCCGGTCCGTTCATGACGTCGGCACACAGGCTCTACGAAGCCGAGGGGTTCCAGGACCGGCCCATCTATGACGGCGCAGAAGTTCCGAGCGCACTGCATCACAACTGGCGGTTCATGGAGCGCAGCCTGAGATGACACACATCGTGCTTACCCGATCGCGCTCCTGCCGAGCCGAACGGCCACCCAAGTTTCTCATCGCCTGCGATCCGCCGATCTCGCGCGTCGAACTGCAGGGCAACGGCCTCACCGACGATCTCCGCAGCCGGCTGGCGATCAATCCTCGGTGGTGATCAATCGCGCTCTCCTTCGCGATCGTCGTGTCCCTCGTCATCCGACATGGACCGGAGCGCGTCGATCAGCGTGTCGCGTTCTCCAGTGTCGAGCCGTGCTCCACGATGGATCAACACATAGCGATCGGGGGGCATGCGTCCTTCTTCGATCATCTCGATCGCATCGTCTGCGTCGCCGGCGTCCCAATCGGAGAAGTTGAACTCTGCGCGACCGCTGTCAACATCGTGACGAACGAGCCACGACATCGGCGCCACGTACGAATAGGCCGGCCACTCGGTCTCGTTGCTGTGGCACGAGTAGCACGACTCGCGGGCGATGTCCTCGCTCGCTGCGTTCGGCCACGGTGCATCTCTCGCCACCGGCGGATTGTCGTGTGCCCAGCCGTATGGGACGATTTGCATGAGCACCAGCAAGCCCCCGGCCGCCAGAAGGGTCCGTATCAGAACGACTCGAGCGAGCGTCCACCGCCCCTCGACGGGCTCATCCTGGTCGCTGGGCGGCAACGTGCGCGTCGTCACTCGTACAGCGTTCCACCGAGGTACTTCAGGCCGGAGTCGGGTTGGAGGGTCACGATGCGGTGGCCCGGGCCGAGCTCACGGGCGAGGCGGATGGCGGAGAGGATGTTGGCCCCACCGCTCGGCCCGGTCCACACGCCCTCGATACGGGCTGCGTCGCGTGCGGTGGCGAACGCGTCGTCGGTGCTGACGGCATCGAGGCGGTCGTAGACATCCGGGGTGATCAACTTCGGGACGAACCCGATGCCGCCGCCTTCGATGCGGTGCGTCCCGGGTGCGTCGCCTGCGATCACCGCCGACTCGGCGGGCTCGACGACCGTCCGGATCAGATCGGGCCACACCTCCTTGATCGGTGCCACCGTCCCGATGTACGCGCCGCCGACGCCGACGTAGACGCACGCTCCGTGGATCTCACCGTCGATCTGGGTGAGGATCTCCTCACCGATCTCGCGGTAGCCGTTCAGCGTGTCGAGGTTGTTGAGCTGATCGGTCGCGAAGCCGTCCACTTCGGCGACGACTTCGGCCGCCCGCTCGACCATCTGCGGGATCAGTTCCGGGTGGATGCCGTGATCGCTGTGGACCAACTCCAGCTCGGCACCGAACGCCCGCATCGTCTTCAGCTTCTCGTCGGCGAACGCGTTCGAACTGACGATCCGCAAGGGGTAGCCCTTGATCGCACACACGAACGCCAACGAACTCCCCGTCGAACCGCCGGTGTACTCCACGACGGTCTGCCCGGGGCTGAGATCGCCCCGCTGCTCGGCCGCTTCGATCATCGCGAGTGCCATCCGGTCCTTGTAGGAACCGGTCGGGTTCGCCGCTTCGAGCTTGACCCACACTTCCGCAGCATCGGGCCCCGGCAGGGCGGACAGTCTGACGATCGGGGTGTTGCCGATACCCGAGAGTGCACCTGGTCGTTGCGTCATGTGAGCTCCTCGACAGTTGGTGGCCTGATGCACCGTAGCCACGATCGGGAGGGGCGGGGAACGGATCGGGCTCTCAGGACGGGGAGGATGGTCCGCCGCGGCTCAGGGGTGAGAGTCGGGGCTCGGCTCTGCCCCGACTCGACGCATCCGCCGACTTCCAAGCTGATGATGCGCCGGCGTTGCGTCGCCGTGGTCAGGGGTCTGCTGCGGGCTCGGTCGGGCTGGAGGGTCGACCGTGACGGGTCGACGTGGTCAGGCGCCCCAGCCGCCGGAGAAGTCGAAGAACTGGCCGGTCTGAAAGCGATTCTTGCCGTCGAGGAGCGGCGTGATGACGTGAGCGAGCTCGTCGAGCGTGCCGAGCCGCTTCATCGGGTTCTGGGCCTCGATCCGGGCCCGGCCCTCGGGGGTGTCGGCGCCCGAGGCCGCAGTGAAGCCGGGAAAGTCCATGAAGTTCGTGCCGACGGCGTTCACCTGGATGCCGTCCCGGCCGTGCTCCAAGCCGACGGCTCGAACGATGCCGTTGGCGCCGGCTCGCGTCCCGCCGTAGATCGACGTCATCGGGTCGGGGCGGCCCCCGGTCGCTGACGTGATCACGACGACCTGGCCCGCACCGGCATCGCGCATCGGGGGCAGCACCGCCTGGAGACCGTGGAACACCATGTCGAGGTTGGCGCGCTTCACCAGTTCCCACTGCTCTGTCGTCATGTCGAGGAACTTCCCTCCGACGATCCGGCCGGTCGTCAGGCAGGCCGAATCGAGGCGACCGAACCGTTCGAGCGCGGCAGCGACGATCGTCCGGTTGCCCTCCGCAGTGGCGAGGTCGACATCGGTCACGATCTCCACCGCGGCACCGCGGCGTTCGAGGTCGGGCACCTGATCGGTGAAGGACTCCTCGACGAACCTCGACTCGGCGCCGGGGTAGCCCTGGAGGACGAGGTCGAATCCGCAGTCCGCCATCGTGCGTGCGAGCGCTGGGCCGACGTAGCCGGTTGCGAACGTGATCAGGGCAACGGGGCGAGGGCGGGATTCGGTGGCGGTCATGACCGACAGGTTCGCAGGCGGCGGGCGCGCCGCGCGAACACGAGTGAGCGTTCGTCCGCGAGCGGCGGCCGCGAGGATCGATTTACTCTGGCCAGGTGGGAGACGTCGAGACGCTGGATGCCGAGACGCTCAACCGGGCGACGCTGGCCCGCCAGATGCTGCTCACCCGCGAACCGATCGGTGTCATCGACGCGGTGCGCCGGCTCGCAGCCGTCCAAGCACAGGAGCCCGCCTCCCCGTACCTGGCGCTGTGGAACCGCGTCGACGACTTCGACGCGGCTCAACTCGACAGCGCGTTCGCCGATCGGGCCGTCGTCAAGGCATCGCTGCTGCGCATCACGCTGCACGCGGTGGACGCCGAGGACTACGCGGCGTTCCACCGAGCGCTGGTCGAGACGCCGCTGCGCGCGTCGCGTCTGTTCGACCGCCGGTTCACCTCGACCGGTCTCACCGCCGACGACCTCGACGCCCTCACTCCCGACATGCTCGCCTTCGCGGGGGAGGCCAGATCTGGCGCGGAGCTGGCGGCGATGGTCGACGAACGCCTTGGCGTCGAGGAGTCGACGGCGTTCTGGGCCTTGCGAACGTTCGCCCCGCTCCACCACGCGCCGACCGGACCGCCGTGGTCGTTCGGTCCGAAGCCCCAGTTCATCGCGGCACCCTCGGCATCGCCGACCGTCACGCCGCTCGGGCGGGTCGAGGCGATCGGTCACCTGTTCGTGCGGTACCTGGCTGCCTTCGGTCCCGCGTCGACCGCCGACTTCTGCCAGTTCACGATGCTGCGCCAGCCGGCAGTCCGTGAGGCCGTCGCGGGCATCGCCGATCAGCTCGTCGAGTACCGCTCTCCCGCCGGCAAGGTGCTCCTCGACGTGGAGGGCGGCGCCATCCCGGCGTTCGACGCACCGGCCGCGCCCCGTCTCCTCGGCATGTGGGACAGCACCCTGCTCGCCTACGCCGACCGCAGCCGGGTGATCCCCGAGGAATACCGCGCGACGATCATCCGCCGCAACGGCGACACGCTGCCGACCCTTCTGGTCGACGGGCACGTGGCCGGCGTCTGGCGAGCAGTCGACGACGGCATCGAGGCAACAGCGTTCAGGCGGTTGAGCGAGGACCAGTGGGCGGCGCTGCACGCCGAGGCGCAGGCGCTCATCGATTTCCTCGCGGATCGTCAGCCCGACGTCTACCGCCGGTATCGCCACTGGTGGGACAAGGGCATCCCCGGCGACGAGGTCCGCGTACTCGGGCAGTGAACTCGTCGCGTCAGCTCACCGGAACCCGACGACACCGCGGGAACGCAGGGCTCCTCGAGTCGGGCGATCTCCTCGGGCGAGAGCAGCGCGCGACCGACGAACTCCTCGCTGGTGCCCGGTGGGCTCAGACCCGGAACGGCAAGACGGCCCGCAACGGGCACCGCCGCCGGCCGCTGAGCGCACGAGCCAACCCATCGACGTCGCACTCGCCCTCCACGATGAAGGTGTCCTGGGCGATGCCGTCGTGAGTCGTGACGTTGGCGGCCTCGACGGACATGCGCTCGTCGGCGAACCAGCGACTGACCGCCGACAACAACCCGATCCGATCTCGAGCGGTGATCCTCACGACCGAACGGCCATCGCCCGCACCCGTCACCGTCACGTCGACGCGCCCCGACGCCGTGAACGGCGACGGAGCCGTCGCTCCGGTCGCCACCTCGCGGAGACGGTCACCGATCGCCGTCCAACGCGCCTGATCCAGTCGCACGACGCTGCGCACGGTGAGCGAGTGGAGCGCCATCCGCTCGGCGGTCCACGTCGTCGCCGACGCGCTGATCACCGACGCCCCTTCGCTGGCGAGCACGGCCGCGGTGTCGGCCAGGAGCCCCGGCCGGTCGTGAGCGACGACGGTCACTCGGTACGTGTTCGTCCCGCGTAGACGGCGGGCGACCGCTCGGACCTCATCGGTCTCGAGGCGGGGGTGGCACAGCGTCAGATCGCCGGCGAGCACCGATGGTGCGGCGCTCATCGCCCACAGCGGCGACACGCCGTCGAGCAGCCGATTCGACACGCGCTCGGGCAGCGTGGTCGTGCGGAGCAGGTCACGCAGTTGTGCCGTCGTGGCGCTGGCAACGTCAGCGTGGTCGCGGGCGGCCTGCATCTGCACGACATTGTCGAGCACCTGGCCGAACACATCAGGATTCGCCAACAGCCAGGAATGTCCGCCCGACACCACCTGTCCGTCAGCGCCGAACGTCGAACAGAACGTGTCGAACGCGGTCATCGGGATCACGCTGTCAGCGTCACTCCACAACACGAGCGTCGGGAGCCCGCGCTCGGCCAGCGTCGCCATCTCCTCAGCCAGGTCGGCCGACGCCGCCAATCGGCCAGCGTCGGCGACCGCTCGAGCATCGCGCAGCACGTTCTCGACGAAGATCCGGGGAACGAGCCGAGCGGTGGCACCGGTCGGCGTCGGCAGGAGCATGTGGAGCGCCGGATCGATCGACGTCCACGTCCGGATGTCGGTGACCCGCGCCATCAGGTTGCCGACGAACGCCCGCGGATCGCCGACGGAGTTCACCATCACCAGATAGCGCGCTCGGTCAGGGTGGTCGTGGGCGAACTTCGTGGCCACGCCGCCACCGAAGCTGTGACCCAGGACGATCATCGGCTCGGTGATGCCGACTGCCTCGACCAGCTCGTTCACCCACGCCGCGTAGCCGTCGAGCGTTCGCTGTTCGGGTGGGAGTGCGGCCGACCCACCGAACCCCGGCATCGACGGAGCGAGCACGCGACATCCACGGTTCGTCAGGCGGCGCAGCGACCGCTGGTACGCCCGGTGGTCGAGACCCCACCCGTGCAGGAACAGCACCGGCAACCCGCGCCCTCCGAGCCCGTAGACGGCTCGTTGCCCGTTGATGGTCGTCTCGTGCGTGACCAGCTCGTCGACGTGCCATCGCGTTCGCGCCCGTGCCGGCAGGTCGTTGATCACCTGGGCGCTCGCCGTCGCCGTCACGTCGTGCCCAGCGGCTGGTCGGTCAGCTCCATGAAGCGACCGTAGAGACGTTGCGAATGCGCTCGTTGAACGGAGCGTGAACGCTCGGAGAATCGCTCAGCCGGCGGCGAGTCGCTCGATGTCAGCAGCGACGGTGCGGAGCGACGTCAGCAGATCCGTGCGTTGTGCCTCGGACAGCTCGCCGAAGATCTGCCCGAGTTGCGCCAGTCGGGGAGCGAGCGATCCCTCCGCGGCAGCGAGGCCGTCGGCGGTGAGTTCGAGCAGGGTGACGCGACGGTCGGTCGGGTGATCGACACGCCTCGCCAGTCCGTCCGCCTCGAGGCCGTCCGCGATCGCCGTGAGGTTGCGGGCCGTCATGCCGACCTGGTCGGCGAGGGACTTCAGCTTCGCCGGCCCCTGGCAGTGGAGGACCTCGAGCACGCGCATCCGAGAGAGCGCCATGTCCCCGCAGCCTCCCGATGACGTCCAGCGCTGGAACGCCTGGGCGAACGCCGCCGACGCGTCGAGGAGCTCGCGCGTGGAGTCATCGCTGCGTGCGGGGTCGCCCATCCGGACAGGGTACATCCCGGGCAGATAGTTGCGGAAGAAAGTATTTCCACTGTTATCATTGTGATCGCACGGCAGCCGCCGAGCGTTTCCCCCGAAGCACCAGGAGTTCCCATGACCACCACCGCCACCACCACCCTTCCCCTCACCGCCGGCAACTGGACACTCGATGCCAACCACTCGGCGGTCACCTTCAAGGTCCGCCACCTCGGCCTCACCAACGTCCGGGGCCGGTTCAACTCCTTCACCGCCGGCTTGACCATCGGTGAGTCGCTGGCCGACACCGCCTTCGACGCGACCATCGACATCACCTCGATCGACACCAACCAGGCCGACCGTGACGCGCACCTCCTCGGCACCGACTTCTTCAGCGCCGACGCGAACCCGACGATCACCTTCGTGTCCACGGCCATCACGGGCGACGGCAGCGACTACACCGCTGACGGCGACCTCACGATCAACGGTGTCACCAAGCCGGTCACGCTCGACGTCGAATTCAACGGCAGTGAGGTGTTCCCCGGTGACCAGCAGCTCCACGCCGGCTTCGTGGCGAGCGCGATCGTCAAGCGCGACGACTTCGGCATCGACTTCAACATGCCGCTCGGCGTCGACAAGATGGCCCTCGGTCAGAAGATCTCCATCGAGATCGACGCGCAGTTCGTCGCCCCGGCCGCCTGAACCGACGTCGGACGCGACCGGGGCCGGCCCCGGCAGCTCGATGCTGTCGTGGGCCGGCCCCGAAGGTCGTGTCTGCCGGGCTCAGGCCGAACGGGTTCGAGCGAGCGCGAACCCGCCGAGGCCGAGGCCGAGCGCACCGAGTGCGAGTGCAACCCAGGTGATCGGGTCGGTGCCGTCATCGGCATCGCTGTCCTCGGCATCGCTGTCGTCGGACGTCTCGGACCCGGCGTCGGCCCCCGCGGCCGCGTCGGCATCGTGATCGTCGGTCCCCTGGTCGTGCCCGTCGCCGGTGGCGGCGACGACCGAGATGCCCGGAGCGGGTGACTCGAGGTCGTGGGGATCCTGTCCCTCAGCCGGGATCTCGATCCAGCGGTTGACGCCCTCCTCGCAGGTCTGCACGGTCGGGAACCAGATCGTCTCGCCGGCGGCGTCCTCGGGCACCTTGACACTCAGTTGGAAGACGTCGCGGATGCCGTTCGGAAGCGGCGTGATCGCGGTGTAGACGACTTCGCTGACGCGCTCGGTCGCCGTCGCTCCGTGATCGGTCTCGATCGGGGTCTCGAGCTGCTCGATCACCTTCTCGATCTCCCAGTTCGCGTTGCGGGTCGGGGTCGGCGCCGGGATCGATTCGGGAATCTGAATTCGGATCTCCGTGGTCGGTGACTCGCCGCACCCGTGGCCTGCGCTGAACGTCAGCGTCGTATATCCACCGGCAACTGCATCGGTCTCGGAGATGCCGACGTGGGCGGAGGCGGTGTCTCCGAGCGCCAGAACGGTCAGTCCGACCGCAGCGGTCGCAGTGATGAGGCGGGGGCGCAAGCGCATGCGGGCAACTCCTGAAGGACATGGGCGCGACCTGTTCGCGCCCGCCGCCTCAGGTCGTTCCGCGCCGTCAGTTGGTTCCCGGCGATCAGCGCGGGTGGTCGTGTCGTCGTCCGGGCGTCGATTCAGAGGCCGAGTTCGGCGATCGACGTCTCGCGCATCTCGACCTTGCGGACCTTCCCGGTCACGGTCATCGGGAACTCGTCGACGAACTTCACGTAGCGCGGCACCTTGAAGTGGGCGATGCGTGCCCGGGAGTAGTCGCGGATGTCTTCCTGGGTCGTCTCGGCACCCGGACGCAACCGGATCCACGCCATCAGTTCCTCGCCGTAGCGGGGATCCGGTACGCCGATCACCTGCACGTCGTCGACATCGGGGTGGGCGTAGAGGAACTCCTCGATCTCGCGCGGGTAGATGTTCTCCCCACCACGGATCACCATGTCCTTGATGCGCCCGACGATGCTCACGTACCCGTCGGCGGCCATCACGCCCAGGTCACCGGTGTGCATCCACCCATCCGCGTCGATCGCCTCGCTCGTGCGCTCGTCGTCGTTCCAGTAGCCGCTCATCACCGAGTAGCCGCGCGTGCAGAACTCGCCTGGCACACCCCGATCCAGGGTCGCGCCGGACTCGGGATCGACGATGCGGATCTCGACGTGGGGATGGGCCTGGCCGACCGTCTCGGTTCGGTGGGCGAGCGTGTCGTCGGCGACCGTCTGCGTCGAGACCGGCGATGTCTCGGTCATGCCGTAACAGATTGCGACCTCGGACATGTTCATCCGCTCGATGACCTGCTTCATCACCTCGACCGGGCACGGCGAGCCGGCCATCACACCGGTCCGCAGGCTCGACAGGTCGTAGCGCTCGAAGTCATCGAGCGCGAGCTCAGCGATGAACATCGTCGGCACGCCGTAGAGCGACGTGCAGCGTTCCGCCTCGACGGCGGTGAGCACTGCGGCAGGCTCGAATGCTTCGCCGGGGATCACCATCGTCGCCCCGATCGAGGTGCATCCGAGGTTGCCCATCACCATCCCGAAACAGTGGTAGAAGGGCACGGGGATGCACAGCCGGTCACCCGCCTCGAGCCCCTGCAGCGTCGTCACGAAGTATCCGTTGTTCAAGATGTTGCGGTGGGTGAGAGTGGCGCCCTTCGGGAATCCGGTCGTGCCCGACGTGTACTGGATGTTGATCGGGTCGGTGGGGGAGAGGGCGGCGCGTCGCTCGGCCAGGGCGTCGAGTTGTGCCGGGTCGCCATCGGCCAGGCGGAGCCAGGCGTCGTCTCCGAAGAAGACGGCGGTCTCGAGCGCCGGTGTGTCCGGGCGGACCTCCTCGGTCATCGTCCGGTAGTCCGACGTCTTGAACTCGGGTGCCGCCACGATCATGCGGCACGCGGACTGCTGCAGCGCGAAGGCGAGCTCATGGGTGCGATACGCAGGGTTGAGGTTGACCAGGATGACCCCGATCTCCGCCGTGGCGTACTGCACGAGCGTCCACTCCGCCCGGTTCGGGCTCCACAGGCCGACCCGATCCCCCTGTTCGAGCCCGGCGGCCAGAAATCCGGTGGCCAACCGCTCGACACGTTCGGCGAATTCGGCGTAGGTCCACCTGATGTCCTGATGGAGCGACACCAGCGCATCGAGATCGCCGTGGGCAGCGACCGTGCGAGCGAGGTTGGCGCCGATGGTCTCCTCGAGCAATGGGATCTCGGTCGGACCGGCCGCGATGGCGGCCTCGGTCAACTCTGCGCTGTTCATGGTTGCCCCTTCACCGTCCACTCACCCCGTGTGGCCCGGAGGCGAGTATGTCAGACGGACGCCCGCTGGGAGCTCGTCGGAACCGGCACGTCCACCGGCTCGGCGATCGTCCTGCTGGCAGTGACGCCGTCGACGCGTTGCGTCCCGGACTCCGATGGGCTCGGGCGAGGCGGCTACCGGAGCGCGCCGACTCTGGCCGCCAGCTTGTCGAGCGCCATGTTCCAGCCGGCTGCTCCAGGCGAGTCCGCCGGAACGCCGACGTGGGTCATGATCATCTTCGTGCCCTCATCGACGGCGGTCAGTTCGACGATGACGTCGGTGGTCGTCGGGTGGTCAGCGGGCATCCCCATGTCGGCAGGCGACAGGATGTTGCCGTCGGGGTCGCACATCGACTCGGTGAAGACGAGCCGACTCGGCGCGGTCACCTCGCGATACTCGCCGACGAACCACATCTGCATCGGGCCACCGGGTGTGGTCATCTCCATGCGGAAGTGGCGCCGCCCGCCGACGCGGACGTCCATCGTCGACACGGCGACCGACGCACCGTCGGGGCCGTACCAGGCTGCGAAGTGGTCGGCATCGGTCCACATCTGCCAGACGAGCTCGACTGGCGCATCGACGAGCCGTTCGATCACGACCGACTTGGTGTTGTCCTGCTCGGTGGTCATGTTGGTGCTCCCTGTGATGTGGTCTGTTGGAGGTGCTGAAGGTGGTCGTCGAGCTGATCGAAGCGGTGCTCCCAGATCGATCGGTATTGCTCCGCCCAGCTCGACACCGCATGGAGTGGCGCGGGATCGAGCGTGCAGGGGCGGTACTGCGCGTGATGTCCGCGCGTGATCAGCCCGGCGTGTTCGAGCACCTTGATGTGCTTGGACACCGCCGGGAGCGAGAGGTCGAATGGTGCGGCGAGTTCGCTGACGTTCGCCTCGCCCCTGGCGAGCCGGGACAGGATCGCACGGCGGGTGGGGTTGGCCAGCGCGGCGAACGTCGCGTCGAGCCGTTCCTCGGTCATCGTTGCCATCGCGGTGTCCTCTCCCGTTTCTGGTTTCCGTGTTGGTTAATTAACCATCGTGGAAACTACAGGGCGACACCGCAGGCGTCAAGGCGTCCGGGTCGGAGCGGGTCAGTTGGCGTGCAGCGACGCGACCGTGAGGGGCCCCGGCTCGACCTGGGCATCAGCGGAACGCTTGCGGCCGTCGAGCCAGATCGCCACGTCGCCGCCGGCGTCGATGTTCTTCGCCCACTGTGACGAGCGGCGAACCGTGCTGACCCTGACGCTGTCGCCGAAGCGGGCGGCCAGCAGCGGCACTGTGCGGGGCTTGCCCGACACGCGGCCGGTCGTCTCGACGACGACCAGGCCGACGCCGATCGGCCATGGGGATCCCAGCCCGGCCTTCACCGCGGGAAGCACGGCGCCGTTCAGCGCGCGGAACGCCTGCTGCGTTGCGGTGCGAGGCAGGTTCGCGAGCTGTTCCATCCCGTGCAAGGTACTGGCACTCGGTTGACAGTGGCGCGTGAAGTCCGGCACCCCTGCGCGCTGGGTGACGTCCTCAGCCGAGCAGGTCGGTGCGATCGATCTGGCGCAGCAGGCTCGCCGAGTCGAGGTAGACGCGTTCGTTGACGATCCGGTCGCCCTCGAAGAAGAACACGGCGATCGTCGGCACCCGGAACGACTTGCCGGTCGGGGCGCCACCGACGAACTCGCCGGTGTTCGTTCCGACGAGCTCGAACTCGGTGATCACGGTGTCGTCGTCACCGACGTGGATGCTGAGGTTCTCGTGGTGCTGGTCGGGGAAGGCGATGCGCTGGTTGCGGTGGTAGGCGAGGACCTGCTCGTCGCCGTCGTGGACCTGTCCGGTCGGCATGATCTCGTACCGCGGGTGCCCATTGAACGTCCCGAGGCACGTGTCCCAGTCGTGGTCGACCTCGGACTTGAAGTGCTCCTCCAAGACCTCGAGTCGGCGCGTGCGAAGTTCGGCTGTGGTCATGGGGTCTCCTCGGGGGCATCGCTGCGTCGAGCGGGGCGTGTGTGGCCGCGACGATAGATGGCCCGGCGCGACGTCCGTGGAATCGGTCGCTCCAGCACCAGATGCGCCGCTGCGTCGTGCTGGGATGGGACCGAGACTTCGATTCGCATCGGAAGGGGAGCGACATGACCGACACCGCCACGACGGCGAAGCGTCCCAGCGTCGAGGGGCCGATCACCGGAGGCGACCACGGGTGGCCGTTCGGTTGCCCGCTCTTCGAC
>JBAWHL010000383.1:0-1712 GCA_049593815.1 Ilumatobacteraceae bacterium
GCGGAGCCGTCGTTGACGTCGGCGATGCCGTCGAGGTCACCGTTGGTGACCAACTCTTCGTTGCGGCCGGCGATAGACGAACAGCTCGTCTGGTACGGCAGTTCGGTGACGACGATCTCGTAGCGGCCGTTCTTCCCCTCTTCGATCGAGGCCTTGGCCCGGGTCTTCACGCTGCCGCGGCCGGTGCGGTAGGCGTCCATGATGCCCGCTCGGCCCAGGATCTGGCCGCCGGTCGGGAAGTCGGGTCCCTTGACGAACTCCATGAGGTCGTCGACGGTCGTGGCCTCCGGGTTCTCGGGGCTGTTCGGGTTGTCGAGCAGGTGCACCGTGGCGTCGATGACCTCGCCCAGGTTGTGCGGCGGGATGTTGGTCGCCATGCCCACGGCGATGCCCTGGCTGCCGTTGACCAGCAGGTTCGGGAACCGGGCGGGAAGCACCAGTGGCTGCTCGGTCGACCCGTCGTAGTTCGGGATCATGTCGACGGTGTCTTCGTCGATGTCGGCGAGCAGCTGCATCGCCAACGGGTTCAAACGGCACTCGGTGTATCGGGCGGCCGCCGGACCGAAGTCGGGACTGCCGTAGTTGCCGTGGAAGTCGATCAGCGGATGGCGCAGCGAGAACGGCTGAGCCATGCGGACCAACGCGTCGTAGATCGCGCTGTCGCCGTGCGGGTGGAAGCGCGCCATCGTGTCACCGGTGACGCGGGCGCACTTGACGTGGGCACGGTCGGGGCGGAAGCCCTGGTCTTCCATGTCCCAGATGATGCGGCGGTGCACCGGCTTGAGCCCGTCGCGCACGTCGGGCAGGGCCCGCGACATGATCACGGACATCGCGTACTCGAGGAACGAGTTCTCCATCTCGTCGCTCAACGAGATGGGCTGGATGGGATCGATGGGAGGTGTGTCGTTCGTGTCAGTCATCAGTTCGTCTCAGTTCGGATTCCAGCAGCTCAGAAGTCGAGGTTGCGGACGTCGCGGGCGTTGGTGGTGATGAACTCGCGCCGTGCCGGCACGTCGTCGCCCATCAGGATCGAGGTGATCTCGTCGGCCAGCGCGGCCTCTTCGACCGTGACCTGCAGGAGCGTTCGCGTGCCGTCGAGCATCGTGGTGGTGCGCAGCTCCTCCCAGTCCATCTCGCCGAGGCCCTTCAGGCGCTGGAACGACTTCTTGTGGTTCGGGCGTTCCTCCATGAACGCCGCCTTCGCGACGTCGTCTTTGAGGTACACCTTCTCCTTGCCGATCTCGGTGGAGTACAGCGGCGGCTGGGCGATGTAGCAGTAGCCGGCCTCGACCATCTCGCGCATCTGGCGGAAGAAGAACGTCAGCAGCAACGTGCGGATGTGGCTGCCGTCGACGTCGGCGTCCGCGAGGCAGATCACCTTGTGGTAGCGGGCCTTGGTGACGTCGAATTCGTCACCGACACCGGCGCCGATGGCGGTGATCAACGCCTGGATCTCGTTGTTCTTGAGCATCTTGTCGATGCGCGCCCGTTCGACGTTCAGAATCTTGCCACGAATCGGCAAAATCGCCTGCGTACGGGGGTCGCGGGCGTCGACCGCGGTACCGCCGGCGGAGTCACCCTCGACGATGAAGATCTCGGATTCGTCGGCGTTCTTCGACGAGCAGTCCTTGAGCTTGTCGGGCATGCCGGCGCCCGAGAGTGCGGTCTTGCGACGGATGGCGTTGCGGGCGTTCTTCGCGGCGAGGCGAGCC
>JBAWHL010000384.1:0-1776 GCA_049593815.1 Ilumatobacteraceae bacterium
TACCACCGAGCGGCTGCTGGGTGATCATCGAGTACGGGCCCGTCGAGCGTGCGTGGATCTTGTCGTCGACAAGGTGGTGCAGCTTCAGGATGTACATGTAGCCCACGGAGACAGGCGCCGGGAACGGGTCGCCGGAGCGGCCGTCGAACAGCATCGTCTTACCCGAGGAGTCGACCAGACGCTCGCCGTCACGCGTAAGCGTGGTCGAGTCCAAAAGACCGGCGATTTCCTGCTCGAACGCGCCGTCGAACACCGGAGTGGCGACCTTCGTGTTCGGTGCAGCTTCGCGAGCCTCTTCTGGCAGCTTGGCCGCCCACTCGGGGTTGCCTTCGACCTTCCAGCCCTGCTTGGCGATCCAGCCGAGGTGAAGTTCGAGCACCTGGCCGAAGTTCATTCGACCCGGAATACCGAGCGGGTTGAGAACGACGTCGACGGGTGTGCCGTCGGGCAGGAAGGGCATGTCCTCGATCGGAAGGATCTTGGCGATGACACCCTTGTTGCCGTGACGACCAGCGAGCTTGTCACCTTCGGTGATCTTGCGCTTCTGGGCGATGTAGACGACAACGCGGCGGTTGACACCCGAGCCGAGCTCGTCGTCACCGTCTTCAGCGTTGAACTCCTTGACGGCGATGATCGTGCCCTGCTCGCCGTGAGGAACCTTCAGCGAGGTGTCGCGAACTTCGCGGCTCTTCTCGTTGAAGATGGCACGGAGCAGACGCTCCTCGGCGCTGAGCTCGGTCTCACCCTTGGGCGTGACCTTGCCGACGAGGATGTCGCCGGGGCGAACCTCGGCACCGATGCGGATGATGCCTCGCTCGTCGAGGTCCTTCAGCAGGTCGGGGCTGACGTTAGGCAGGTCGCGAGTGATCTCTTCCTTGCCGAGCTTCGTGTCGCGGGCGTCAACCTCGTACTCCTCGATGTGAATCGAAGAGAGGGTGTCGTCTTTCACGAGGTTCTGGCTGAGGATGATCGCGTCCTCGAAGTTGTGACCTTCCCACGTCATGAACGCCACGAGCAGGTTCTTGCCGAGCGCGAGCTCGCCATTCTCTGTCGCGGGACCATCGGCAAGAACTTCGCCAACATCAACGCGGTCGCCTGCAGAGACGATCACACGCTGGTTGTAGCTGGTGCCCTGGTTGGAGCGGTCGAACTTGCGCAGGTAGTACTCCTGCGTGCCGCCCTCGTCGAGCTGAACGGTGACGACGTCTGCCGACACCTCCATGACCACACCGGCCTTCTCAGCGGTGATGACGTCACCAGCATCGATGGCTGCGTAGCCCTCCATACCGGTTCCGACGACAGGCGACTCGCTGCGAAGCAGCGGCACAGCCTGACGCTGCATGTTGGCACCCATGAGTGCACGGTTCGCGTCGTCGTGCTCGAGGAAGGGGATCAGCGACGTAGCAACCGACACCATCTGGCGCGGCGAGACGTCCATGTAGCCGATCTCGCTCGCGTGGAAGAGGTCGACCTCGCCACCCTGACCGCGACGAGCAAGCACACGCTCGTCGACGAATGCGCCGTCAGCCTTGAGCTCGACACCGGCCTGAGCAACGATGAAGTCGCTCTCTTCGCTGGCGGTGAGGTAGTCGATCTGCTCGCTGACCTTGCCGTCAATGACCTTGCGGTACGGCGTCTCGATGAAACCGAACGAGTTGATGCGCGCGAACGATGCGAGCGAGCCGATCAGACCGATGTTCGGGCCTTCCGGCGTTTCGATCGGGCACATGCGGCCGTAGTGCGACGGGTGGACGTCACGGACCTCGACACCTGCGC
>JBAWHL010000385.1:0-7007 GCA_049593815.1 Ilumatobacteraceae bacterium
CCGGAGCCGTAGGAGCGATCGGGGTCGCGACGCACTGGTGCGCCCCGGATCACGTCGCCATGTTCGACGCCTGGGAGCGCGACGACATCGCCGCCGCACGCCGCATCAACGCTCGACAACTCGAGAGCTACGAGTTCGAGACCAGCGACGCCGCTCCGAACCCGGTACCGTCGAAGGCAATGTTGAGAACGCTTGGTCATGCTGTCGGGGAATGCAGGTCCCCGATGGGGCCGACGCCTTCCGGTCTCGAACAAGCGGCACGCGACGTGCACGCTCGTCTGGTCGCCGCCCGTGGCTGACCGACTCGCTCCGGGCGCGACCAGCCCGAAGGTCCCCGTTCGCATCGTCTTCCTCGGCGGACTCGGCGAGATCGGCCGCAACTGCATGGCGATCGAACAGGGCGCTGCCGACGACCCGGACCGCACGATCATCCTGATCGACTGCGGCCTGATGTTCCCCGATGCGAACATGCACGGGATCGACCTCATCCTGCCGGACTTCACGTATCTGCGTGAGAACGCCAACCGCATCCAGGCGCTGGTGCTCACCCACGGCCACGAAGATCACGTCGGCGCGATCCAGTACCTGCTCCGCGACCACGACGGCATCGGCGATCTGCGCGACGAGCCACTGCCGATCTACGGCGCGGCGCTCACCCTCGGGCTCGCTCGCAACCGCATCGACGAAGCGGGCCTCACGCCCAAGACCGACATGCGCAAGGTCAAAGACGGCGAGTCCGTCGAGATCGGGCCGCTCGTCGTCGAGTTCATTCCCGTCACCCACTCGGTGCCCCACGCCCACGCGATCGCCGTGCACACGGCCCAGGGCGTCGTGCTGCACTCCGGCGACTACAAGATCGACCTCACCCCGGTCGATCATCGCCGTACCGACCTCGCCCGCATCGGCCAGTTGGCCAAGTCGCCGGGCATCCGGCTGCTGATGGCGGACTCCACCAACGCCGAGGAAGCCGGCTACTCGCCGAGCGAGACCAGCGTCGGTGCCGTCCTGCACGGACTCTTCGCCCGCCAGCGCGGACGTCGCATCGTGACCGCGAGCTTCGCCAGCCACCTGCACCGCATCCAGCAGATCGCCACTGCGGCGATCGCCGACGGACGCGTCGTGGCCACGCTCGGTCTGAGCATGAAGAAGAACGTCCGACTCGGGCGCGAGCTGAAGGTGCTCGACATCCCCGAATCGTCGCTCATCGACATCGACGACATCGACAAGTACGAGCCCGGCAAGGTCTGCATCATCTCCACCGGGTCACAGGGTGAGCCGATGTCGGCGCTGGGCCTCATGGCTCGAGGCGAGAACAAGTGGCTGAAGCTCGGCGAGGACGACACGGTCGTGCTGTCGAGCCATGCGATCCCGGGCAACGAAGGCAACGTCAACGCCGTGATCGACGGGTTGCTGCGTCTCGGCGCCGAGGTCGTTCACTCCGGTGTGCTCGACGTCCACGCCACGGGACATGCGCAGGCCGACGAGATCAAGACCTACCTGTCGATCGTCAACCCCGAGTGGTACGTGCCGATCCACGGCGAGTACCGCCACATGGTGGCCAACGCCCGCCTCGGTGAGCTGATGGGCGTCCCGCAGAACCGCGTGATCCTGTGCTCCGACGGTGACGTGCTCGAACTGACGAAGAAGGACCTTCGTCCCGTGGGCCGCGTTCCCGCCGGGTACCTCTACGTCGACGGCATCGTCGGCGACGTGGGCCAGGGCGTGCTCCGCGACCGTCAGAAGCTGGCCGAAGAGGGCGTCGTCGTGGTCGTCGTGACCGTCGACGTCCAGACCGGCAAGGTCCTGGTCGGCCCCGAGATCATCACGCGTGGCTGGGTGTACGCACCCGAGGCCGAGGATCTACTCGACGAGGCATGCGACACCGTCGCCGACGCCGTCGAGGCGGCGCTCGGCAAGGGCGTACGCGACGTGGAAGCACTCGAGCGTGACGTCCGTCGCGCCGCCGGCAAGTTCGTCAGCGAGCGCACCAAGCGCCGGCCGATGATCGTGCCGGTCGTCATGGAGGCCTGACCTTGCGCCGAAGTTGGCTGGTTGGCGCCGTCGCGCTCCTCGTGGGCATCACGGCGTGCGGTGGCGACGACGGGGGAGCGGACGACGATTTCGTCGGCGACATCCGTGCCGCCATGGAAGCGGTCGAAGCCGAGCGAGGTCCTGGACAGCAGTACTTCGAGGTCACCGCGACGCCACAGCTCACGAACGTGTTCGTGGCGACAGACGAGGGCACGGCGGCGATCCCGTACGTCTACCTCGACGGTGAGCTGCAGGCGCCGGCGCCGAAACTGACCGGAGCGTCGGGGTTCACGTTCGAAGCCGACATGGTCGACTTCGACGAGGACACCGTGTTGTCCGGGGTGCTCGAGGAAGTCCCCGGGTCGACGATCGAGTCGGTCAGCGTCGAAGGTGGTGTCAACGACACGGTGCGCTACGTCGTGTCCGTCCGCTCGACCGCGGGTGGTCTGCTCGATGTCACCGTCGGCCCCGACGGCGACGTCTTCGAAGTCGACCCGGTCTGAACCGGTCAGACGACCGTGACGTCGAGATCCCGGTCCGTCCGCAACAGCAGTGGAAGGCGGGCTCCCTCCCGCTCGACCACGGTGCGCACCATCACGACGAGGTGGTAGTCGCCGGCGGGAACCAGGTCGAGAACCGAGCGATCCGAGGGGTCGATCGACGACCGGACCGCAAGTGACAGCTCGAGCGTCCCGCCCGGGCCGAGTTCGAACGACGACGCCCTGATGAACTCCTCGACGTCGTGGTGCGTGCCCTCGACCGTCGCGCCCACGACGTCGACGTAGGCACGCTTGGCGAGCGGGTCGCGAGGGGCCCGAACCTTCGCAGCGCTCGGCGGTGCCTTCACCTCGACCGGGGTGCCGTCGTCGCTGATCAGGTGGTAGGTCAGGCCCTCGTAGGGGTTGTCGACGCGCACGGCGGTGTCGCCCGGGTTGCGCAGCGTGACGCGGCAGTTGACCTCGCGCTCCACGGGATCGGCGATCGAGGCAGTGGCCTCGACCAGGCCGGGATCACCGCTGATCGGGCTGAGTGCAACGGCCACGTTCGGGGCGTCGCTCACTTGTTCTTCCGGCCCTTCGGCACCTGGACCGCGCCGCCGTCGTTCGTGCAGGTCCAGGTCTTCTTGACCTTCGGGAGCTTCTGCTTCTTGCGCCACTTGTTGATCTTGTCGACCATCGGTTCGACGACGTCGGCCTCGGCATTGATGGTGGGCCCGTAGTGATCGCGACCGATCTGGTTCACGTATTCGGCATCCCAGATCGCGCGGATCTGCGAGCTGTTCGGATCGGCGAGGTTCATGATGGCGTTGTAGCCGGGCAGCACCTTGATCGCCGCGATGGCGTCGGTGGCGGTCGGGGCGGCCGACTGCTCGACGGTGAGGGTCGCGAACAGCTGGGCGATCGTTCCTCCGACGATGTTGAGCGCGTCGTGCAGGTGGTCTTCGTGGATCGATTAGTGAGCATCGACGGCCTTCACCATGTACCAGTCTTCGCCATCGAGGGCGAGGAGATCTTCGATCTGGTACTCGCTCTGGGCGGGGTCTGGACCGGCGATCTCGGAGAGTCCGGCCGGCAACGGCGAGGTGATCTTGCCGTACGTGCCGTTGAGGTGGGTCAGGATGGGATGCCAGGTCGTGCCCTCGAGTTGCACCGTGAACTTCGGCTCGATGAACTCGGTGTCGACCGCGCCGTACGCTCCCGTGGCGGTGTCGGTGGTGTTCGCACCGGTCTGCTTGCGCACAGACGTGTTGGGCTTGACGTTCATGCCCAGCAGCCGGCCGACGGACCGCCCGATGTTGAGCCCGCCGTGTTTGCCACGGTTGCCGAGCCGTTCGCCGCCCTTGGCGACGTTGCTCGCGGCGATCGCCACGCTGCCCTTGAGCTTGGCGAGTTCCTGCGACCGCTTGGCGACCTGTGTCTTCTTCTTGCGGTGGACCCGATCCTCACCAGTGCGGTACTGGTGGAGTGCCACGCGCATCGCCTTGACCTTGGCCGCGCCCTTGGGTGCTGCGGCAGGACTGCCCATCTCGAGTTCGGTCTCGTCGTCGAGTTCGTACTCGACTGCGCCACGGCGTGACCGGCGTGACGGGGGGTCGCTCTTGGGGTTGCCGCCTTCCGGGCTCATCCGTTTGAGATGGCCGGCGTCCCCGCTCATCCGACGGACTCGCCTGTTCGCGCCGCGGGACTGCTGGACGACGTGGGTGAGTTCGTGGGCGAGGAGGCCCTGGCCTGCTCGGTCGGACGCATCCGGAGCGGATCCGGAGAAGAAGATGTCGTTGCCGACCGTGAACGCCTCCGCTGACATCCGATCGTTGAGTTCGCGTGAGGGTGAGTCGTCGTGGACCTTGACGCCGCTGAAGTCGGCACCGAACGCCGGCTCCATCGCTCGTCGGACCGTCTCGTCGAGCGGGCGGCCGCGTCCGATGCGCGACTCGAGCATCGACTCGGTGCCGTCGTCGAGGTTGCCGCCGTCTGCCCCGATGGGCGCGCCCGGACTGCTGGATCGCTGGACCCGAGCGATCGCACCAGACGGCGCGGCGCCTGAACGGCAGGGGGCTGCGGCCCGCTCGATTCGCTGCTGTCCCGCAGTGGGCGCAGCCGGTGAGGAAGCGGTCGCTGGAGCTGGAGATCGACGGACACGGTCGTCGGTGCCGGGGTGCACACCAGCGTGCAGCGCTGCGACCACCTGCCGTGCGACGGTGTCGGCCTCGCGCTCGAGCGGGTCGTTCGCCGGCCCGACCCGAACCGCCGTGTCGGTGGATGTGGGGGCCGCGGCCCGTTCGTCTGTCGAGCGGTCCGCCCGCTCGAAGTCACTCACTGTCGGGCCTGACTCATGACCGGACACTAGCAACCATCGGGGGACCGCCTGCTGGGACCCTCGACATCGGGGTGGGTCGCAGTCCAGCGTGACACCCCCTTGGTACCGTAGGCGGGGTCATGTCCACGTGGGGTCCATCGAAGAAGCACTCGTCCGGCAAGAGCACCTCGGGCGCGTCCAAGAGCGGGTCGAAGAAGGGCGCGTCGACGGTCAACGGGCGCCCCGCGACGGGCTCGAAGTCGAAGGGTTCGAAGGCCGCAGGAAACGTGCGTGACGCCACGCCTCCCGACGCCGCCAGCACCCGCCGCGGTCGGGCCGAAGCCGAGCTGCGCGAGGCCGTCGGTGGGCGCGAGCACGAGTTCCTCGGTCTCGGACTGATCGGCGCGGGTGTCCTGCTCGGACTCGCCGTGTATCTCGATCTCGCCGGCCCGTTGGGTCGCGGTGTCGAGACCCTGCTCGGCTGGATCGCCGGTCTCGGCCGGTTCGCGATCCCCGTCGTGTTCCTCGCCATCGGCGTCTCGTTCGTCCGCAAGGGGCGATCGGCGAGCCCGTTCCAACTCGTGGTCGGTTGGTCGATGATGTCGCTGTCGGCGCTCGGCCTGCTGCACATCGTGCGCGGTCCGGAGTCCGTGTCCGACGCTGCTGGTGAGGTCACCGATGCCGGTGGATGGATCGGTGCGGCCGTCGGCGGTCCACTCGAAGCGCTGATCGCCGCGGTGGGCGCCGGTGTGCTCCTCACGGCGATCTTCGTGCTCGGCGCGATGCTGGTGACCAGGACGTCGCTGCGAACGCTCGGCCAACACACCGGCGGCTTCATCGCCAGCATCGGGGCTCCGTTGGGTCGGGCGGCGAAATCCGGGCTGAGCAACATCTCCACACTCAACAGCGACCGCGCGGATGATGCGGCGGACGCGGATGACGGCGTGGCGCCGTCGGCCACCCCGTACGACGTCGCCGGAGAGGCATCAGCGCTCGCCGGTGGCGGCGCCGCGTTGTACGACTTCGCGGCCGAGGGCGACGACCTGGCCGATGCGCCGGCGAAGCGTCGCCGCACCTCGAAGCCGAAGATGTCGACGGGAAGCCAGCCATCGGGCACGGCGAGCGCCGACGGCACCCACGTCGGTGACTGGATCCTGCCGCCCATGACGTTCCTCGATCGTCCCGGTGAGCAGAAGATCGACCGCAAGGCGGTCGAAGCCCGCGGGAAGCAACTCCACGAATCGTTGGCGTCACACGGCGTCGAGACGACGCTGCTCGGGATGACGGTCGGCCCGACGGTCACGCGCTACGAACTCGAGCTCGGATCCGGCGTCAAGGTCGCCCGGGTCACGAGCCTCCAGAAGGACATCGCCTACGCGATGGCTGCGGTCGACGTGCGCATCCTCGCGCCGATCCCCGGTCGCTCGGCGATCGGTGTCGAGGTGCCCAACCACCAGCGCCAACTCGTCGCGTTGGGTGACCTGCTCACATCACCCGAGGCAGCCAAGGCGACGAATCCGCTCGAGGTGGCCGTCGGCAAGGACATCGCCGGCAAAGCGGTCTTCCTCGACCTCGCGGCGACGCCGCACCTGCTCATCGCCGGCGCGACGGGCGCAGGCAAGTCGAGCGGCATCAACTGCATCATCACCTCGCTGCTGATGCGCACGACCCCCGACAACGTGCGCCTGATCCTCATCGACCCGAAGCAGGTCGAGATGGGTCAGTACCAGCGCTTGCCGCACCTGCTCACGCAGCCCGTCACCAACCCGAAGAAGGCGGCGAACGCGCTCGGGTGGGCGGTCAAGGAGATGGAGCGCCGCTACGACGTGCTCTCCGAACTCGGCTACCGCGACATCTCCGGCTACAACAAGGCGTTCGCGAAGGGCCAGATCCAGCCACCGCTCGGGACCGAGATCGAGTACGAGCACATGCCGTACATCGTGGTCGTGGTCGACGAGCTCAACGACTTGATGATGGTCGCCGCCCGCGATGTCGAGGAGTCGATCACCCGCATCGCTCAGAAGGCACGAGCGGTCGGCATCCACCTGATCGTCGCCACCCAGCGCCCGTCGGTCAACGTGATCACGGGCGTCATCAAGGCCAATGTCCCCGCCCGCATGGCCTTTGCCGTGTCGTCGCTCACCGACTCGCGGGTGATCCTCGACCAGCCGGGCGCGGAG
>JBAWHL010000386.1:0-8451 GCA_049593815.1 Ilumatobacteraceae bacterium
CCGTGGGGCAGGTCAGCGAGCGGCGCCTCGTTCACGGGACGATCTTGGAGATCGGCATCTCGACGAGGTCGGTGGCGCCGGCATCGATGAGTGCAGGGATCACGAGGTTGATCTTGCGTTTCTCGACGACCGATTCCACGGCGTAGCCGCCACCGGCGAGCGTCGACATCGTCGGCGACTTCATCGAGGGCAGCACGGCGAGCACCTCGTCTCGACGGTCCTCGCTCACGTTGAGCTTGAGCATCACGCGACCGCGCGCGTCGAGCACCCCGTTGAGGAGCGTCATGATCTGCTCCATCGCCTTGCGCTTGTCGGGGTCGGCGGCGGCTGCCGGGTTGGCGACCACCTCGGTGTAGCTGAGCAGGATCGTGTCGATGACCTTGAGCCCAGCGGCGCGCAGCGCCCGGCCGGTTTCAGTGATCTCGACGACGCAGTCGGCGATGTCGGGTATCTTCGCCTCGGTCGCCCCGTAGGAGAGTCGCACCTGCGCCTCGACACCGTTGTCGGCGAAGAAGCGGCGGGTGAGTTCGGGATATTCGGACTGGACGCGCACCCCGTTGGGGAGGTCGGTGACCGACGTCGCCGGGTTGTCACCGGCGACCGCCACGACGAGCTTGATCGGGTTGCTCGTCGCCTTGGAGTACTTCAGCTCGCCGAGGCTCTCGACGACGCTGCCGGTCTCCTCGACCCAGTCACGACCGGTGATGCCGATGTCGAACAGCCCCTCGGCGACGTATGTCGGAATCTCCTGCGGCCGCAGGATCCGCACCGACGCGATTCGGGGATCGTCGATGGTCGCCTGATAGTCGACGGTCGAGGACCGGCTGACGGGCAGGTCGGCCGCCTCGAACAGTTCCAGTGTCGCCTTCTCCAGCGAACCCTTTGGCAACACGAGTCGTAGCACGACCACCGAGGCTACCGGCGCGCCCCTCCCCCGCCAGCAGACGTTTCGTGACCGTGTGGGTCAGTGGCTCGTGTCGGCGTCGTGCAGGAGGCGCAGCGCGTGGGGCAGGACGTCGATGATCGCGTCGAGCTGCTCGATGCAGCCCTTGCTGCTGCCCGGGGTGTTGACGATGATCGTGTCGCCTCGGGTTCCGGCGATGCCGCGCGAGAGGCGACCGAGCGGGTTGCACAGGCGCATCGCCTCTGCGAGCCCCGGGGCGTCACGCTCGATGACGGACCGGGTGCCTTCGGGGGTCTGGTCCCTCGGGGCGAACCCGGTGCCACCCGTCGACACGATCACGCCGGCGAAACCATCACTCATCGAGATCAAGGTCTCAGCGACCAGTTCGGCACCGTCGGCGGTGACCACGTGATCGACCACGTCGAACCCGTGTGTCTCGAGGTGGGCGACCAGTCCGCGCCCACTCACGTCGTCTCGCGCGCCGTGGGCCACGCCGTCACTGACGGTCAGGACCTTGGCTCGAGGCATCGAGTCGTTCGATTCAGCGTTCACGCCGACCGACGGTACCGAATCAGCACCATGCCGTCGGTGTCCGCGTCCTGCGGGAGCACCCGCCACCCCTGCTCGAACGGCCGCCACGTGCCGTCGGCGGGCGGCGTCGGGTCGACCTCGAATCCATCGGGCGTCGCATGATCGGTCGACTCCGCGGCGGTGATGGTGCACACGCTGTAGACGAGTCGCCCACCAGGTGCGACGAGTTGCGCGGCCGACGCGAGCAGACGCCCCTGGAGGTCGGCGAGCTCGACGACATCGGAGGGCTGGATGCGCCAACGTGCGTCGGCGCGACGGCGCAGCGCACCGAGGCCCGAGCAGGGAGCGTCGAGCAGCACCGCGTCGAACGATCCCGGACGGAATGGCGCAGCGGTACCGTCGGCAGCGACCGCGGGAAGGTCGAGTCCGAGCTTGCGGACGTTGTCCTGGACGAGCCGCGCCCGACCGAGGCGTTGATCAGCGGCGACGACTGCGGCCCCACCGTTGGCGATCGCTGTCGCCTTGCCGCCAGGAGCGGCGCAGACGTCGAGCACCCGCTCACCGGGGCGGGCCTCGACCGCCGCAGCGACCCATTGCGAGGACTCGTCCTGCACGTAGCCGTCGGCCCGTTCGGTCACCGGAGGCGGGGTGTTCATGCGTTGCAGCGCCTCGACGGCATCGTCGCCGACTTCGGCTCGGAACGTGTCGACGATCCAGTCCGGGTAGCTCAGCCGAGCACCGTCGGACGGCCATGACATCTCTGCGACCGACAGACGCGCGACCTTGCGCAACACCGCATTGACGAACCCGCGGGTCCGCTTCGGCGCCAGCCCGACCGTTTCACCGACCGCGGCGTGCGGGGGAACACCAGCGAAGATCAGTTGGTACGCGCCGAGGCGCAGGACGGACCGAGTGGCCTCGTCGGGCGGCGACGTGATGAATCGGTCGATGACGGCGTCGCACGCACGCCGCATGCGGGTGGTGCCGTACACCAGGTCGGTGACGAATCGCCGGTCCATGTCGCCGAGGCCGGACGACCCCAGCATCGGACCGAGCACGAGGTTCGCGTACGCCCCGTCGGAGTCGATGCGGCGGATCGCGTCGAGGGCGACACGGCGAGCCGTGCGGGGCGCGGGATCGGGTGTCGTCACCGTGCGCCGAACAGTTCGTCGGTGGTGGGACGGGCGCCGTTGCGCCACGAGTCGAATGGCATCTTGGCCTTGCCTTCTGGTTGCACGACCTCGGGAACGATCGCACCGTCGACCAGCGACGCGCTCACGATCTTCAGCCGCTTGTCACGAAATGTGGTCCAGGCCCCGCCGACACGGATGAGTCGGTGGATGTCGACCGGCGGCTGCGACCAGTCGATCTCGAACTCGGACGCGTCGAACTTGGCCGCGTACGTCGGCTCGCCGGTCTGGGGTTCGGGCGCGTCGATCCACTCGGACAGCGGGTTCGACAGCGTGTCGACGAGGAGCGACGACCCGACCTCGACGAGCTCGGTTCGCAGCTCGGCGGCGGTCGTCTCCGTGGAGATCGGCACCTCCCGGCGGGCATGCACGCCGCCGGTGTCCAGACCCTCGTCGATCGCCATCACGCACACACCCGTCACGTCGTCGCCGGCGAGCAGCGCTCGTTCGACCGGAGCCGCCCCTCGCCAGCGCGGCAGGAGCGAGAAGTGCAGGTTGACCATCGGCATCGCGTCGAGCACGTGTGGCTTGATGATCTGGCCGAATGCCACCACCACGCCCAGCTCCGCGCCGTCAGCGGCCGCGGCGATGACGTCGTCGACGGAATGGGAGACCTCGAGGCCCAGTTCGAGCGCCGCCGCCTTCACCGGGCTCGGCGAGACGCCGCTGCCCCGTCCCCGCCGTTTGTCGACGCGGGTGACGACGAGCGCGACCTCGTGGCCGGCAGCAACGAGGGCCCGCAGGGGCGGAACCGCCATCTCGGGTGTGCCGAGATAGACGAGCTTCACGACAGGCCGAGACGGCGACGGATGGGAGGCCGAGAGGCAGCGCGATTGGCCTCTTCCTCGATGCGTCGATACTCCGTCAGTGCTTCCTTGCGCTGATCACCCTCGAGGCGGTCGAACATCAACACGCCGTTCAGGTGGTCGATCTCGTGTTGGAACATCCGTGCTTCGAGCTCGTCGGCCTCGATCTCGATGATTTCTCCGTTGAGATCGACGCCGCGCACGAGCACGGTCTTGGGCCGGAGCATCTCGACATACAGGCCCGGAATCGACAGGCATCCCTCGTCGTAGACCCATTCTCCGTCGGACTCGATGACTTCGGGGTTCACGATGGCGAGCGGCTCGTCGTCGATGTCCCACACCACGACCTGCTTCTGTACGCCGATCTGCGGGGCGGCGAGGGCAATGCCGTTGCCGGAATCGATGAGCGTCTCGAACATGTCGTCGACGAGGCGGATGACCTTGCCGTCGACGTCGTCGACGCGTGACGCGGTCGCCTTGAGCACCGGGTCGCCGTATGTTCGGATCTTGTACGACATGTCTGCCAGGCTACGGGCGTGTCCGCCCACCGTGACGACCAGACGTCTGGTCACTACTTCGACGAACGTCCCGACGCCCCATCGGACCCTGTCGTCATCGACGTCACGCTGCCCGACACCGCCTTCACGCTCGAAACGGACCGTGGGGTGTTCTCACACGGCCATCTCGACACGGCGACGTCGCTGCTCCTGCGCACGCCCGTGCCGATCGCGTCGAGCGGCGACCTGCTCGACCTCGGCTGCG
Source organism: Ilumatobacteraceae bacterium (assembly GCA_049593815.1). GTDB lineage: Bacteria > Actinomycetota > Acidimicrobiia > Acidimicrobiales > Ilumatobacteraceae > Sva-07. The sequence goes on from JBAWHL010000386.1 coordinate 4,194, forward strand.
GAAGCGGAGCGATCGCGCTGACGATGGCGCGCCGCTCTCCTGCGGCGACGGTGTGGGCGATCGACGTCAACGAACGCGCCCGCACGCTCTGTGAACGCAATGCCGAACGCAACGGCATCGCCAGCATCCGGGTGGCCCATCCCGACGAGGTGCCTCCCGAGATCTCGTTCTCGACCATCTGGTCGAACCCTCCGATCCGCATCGGCAAGGCGGCGCTCCACGAACTCCTCGTGACGTGGCTGCGACGCCTGTCGCCCGACGGTCGCGCCTCGTTGGTCGTCCAGAAGCACCTCGGGGCCGACTCGCTCCAGAAATGGCTCGGCGAACAGGGCTGGGCATTCGACCGGACCACGTCCAAGGCCGGATTCCGAGTCCTCACCAGCAGGGCGATGACATGATCCCTCTCGACGACATCCGATCCGCTGCAGCGACGATCGCCGAGGAAGCGGTCCGCACCCCCGTGTTGCGCAGCGATGAGATCGACCGACTCACCGCCGCGGTCGTCATCGCCAAGGACGAGTCCCAGCAACGTGTGGGCGCCTTCAAGTTCCGCGGCGCCTACAACTGTCTGGCCAACCTGCCCGCGGACGATCGCTCCAAGGGAGTCGTCGCCGTGTCCTCGGGAAACCACGGCGCCGCCGTCGCCTGTGCGGCGCGCTTGCTCGGGATCGAGGCCACCGTGCACGTCCCCGACAACGTGGCTCCGGCGAAGCGGGCGCTGATCGAACAGTTCGGTGCGCGGGTGGTGCTGTTCGATCGGATGGAACCCGTCCGTGAACGCGGCGCGCTCCAGCAGGTCGAGGAGTCCGGGGCCACCTTCGTCCACCCCTTCGAGAACCCTTTCGTGATGAGCGGGCAGGGCACCGTGGCGCTCGAACTCCACGACCAGGTGGGCTCGCTCGATGTGCTCCTGGTCCCGATGTCAGGCGGCGGACTGATGGCCGGATGCGCGTCGGTGATGGCGCAACTCGATCCCGCCTGCAGCATGATCGGTGTCGAACCCGCACTCGCCAACGACACCCAGCTGTCCTTCGCCGCCGGGCACCCGGTGAAGATCGACCAGCCCGACACGATCGCGGACGGCCTCGCCGTCACCGCACCGGGGCCGACGACCTTCGCGATCAATCAGGAACTGGTCTCCGACGTCGTCACGGTCACGGAGGAACAACTCGTCGACGCGATGCGCGTGGCGCTCGAACTCCTCGAACGCCGACTCGAGCCCAGCGGCGCTGCCACCCTCGCCGCGCTCCTCGCCGACCGCGACCGCTTCGCCGGTCACCGCGTCGGACTCGTCCTCTCCGGTGGCAACATCGACGCAGCGAGATTCGCCGCCCTCACCGATTCCTGACGGCGGCGTCGCGTCAGCTCGCGCAGCCCGGTACGTCGAGCGTGACGCCGCTCCCGATCGTCGCCAGGGTGATCGTGTACGAGCCGACGCTGGCATCGGCATCGGCCTGCATGCGGAACGTGCCGTCCGGCTGCGCGACCGCCCGGAGTTCGTAACTCAGTGCCGGAACGACGTCGGCCACGTATTCGGCGTCGCCGGTCAACCCGCGCGCCCCAACGAGCATGAACGGGTCGCCTTCCGATGGGCAGCTGAGCCCCACCGCGACGAGGACGCCGTCGTCGGACGTGGCCTCGACGACCGTGTCGAAGCTCTCGCGGATGTTCGTGATGATGTCGCGGACCTCGGCCGCATCGGTCTCGACTGCACCGCTGTCATCGGTGGCCTCGTCGACGTCACCGCCCGTGTCGGCGGAGTCGCCGGCAGGAGCAGCGGCGGCGCTCGAGTCGCCGGAGCCCGAGTCGTCGCTCCCCGAGCAGGCGGCCAACGGGCCGGCCAACGCGAGGAGGGCGAGAAGTGCGAGGCCAGGACGAGTTCGTGAGTTCATCCCCGCACCGTAGAGGGTCCGCACCCGACCAGCTCGCCACGCCGGCGAGATCGGCCGTTCAGACGCGGGCCGGGTCGACCTCGATGCGGAGGCGCGCCGCGTGCGGGCGCGGTGTCTGATTGAGGGCGCGACCGAGGGTCGTCCAGTCATCGGCGCGGACGAGATGCCGCCCCGCTCCGTCGGCACCGGACTGCACCGTGGCCGGCAACGCGGCGGCGTACTCGTCGGCCCCGGTCCCCGACACGACGGCGAGCGCTCCGTAGGGCGGAAGGCCGAGCATCTCGCGACGGACCCGCTCACCGTCGAGCAGGCGCGCCGGGTCGCCCGCCACAGCAGCGACCACCACGTCGTGATCGGGCACGAACGTCTGGACGAGCACTTCGGGTGCCAGCCGGCCGGCTCGGATCAACAGTGCCATCGCCTGCTCCGCTGCCCGGAACCGGGGTGCCAGCATCTCGGAGTCGAACTCCAGGAACGCCACCACGTCGGCTGCCCCGATGCGATGCAGGACGGCCTCGGTCCCGACGTAGACGCCCGACGCCGTCGGCGCATCGTCGTCGGCACCCGTCACCGCGACGACCGGTCGAGTGGCCGCAGCTTCGAGCTCCTCACGCAGCCGGGTGACACCCGGACGAAGGTTGGCGAACTTCGACGCACCGCACTCCTGGCAGACCGGTGGACGCTCGGCCCCGCAGCGTCGGCACTGCAGCCGACCATCGTCGTCGAGACCGACCGCCGCATCGCACTGTTCGCAACGCACCAGTGCCTTGCAGGACCGACAGGCGAGCACGCGGGCACGCCCGGTGATGTTGCTGACGCACACCACCGTCAGTGCCGGGTCACGCAGGCGCTCGATCAGCGGCGATGTGAGCAACGACCGCTTCCACGGATCCTCGTCGGTGCGGTCGACGACGACGACCTCGGGCCACCCGAGCCGTTCACGACTCGCCGGCGGGTGAACGACACCACCCGGCCCGGCGTCCTCTTCGACGGCGACGAGCGTCGGAGCCGGCGAGATCAGCACGAAGGGAGCGTCGGCACGACGACAGCGTTCGACGACGACGTCACGGGCATGCCAGGTCGGCGACCGCTCCTCCTGCAGCCCCTCGTCGTGCTCATCGAGAACGACGGCGACGGCGAGGTTCGGGCACGGCGCCCATGCGGCTGACCGCGGGCCGATCACGACGTCGACCCCGCCGGCGGCGGTGGCCCAGTCGTATGGCATCACCGCGACCGAGACACCGGCACGACGCAGACGTGTCGCCATCAGGGCCACGGCGCGATGGTCCGGGGCCACGACCAGCGCCGGACCGAGCGCGATCGCAGAGAACAACGACGGCATGACATCAGCACGGGGCGGGAGGCGCAACACGCCCCCGCCGGCGGCGAGCAGATCACGGGTGGCCGGTGAACTCGGCGCTGGTGACGGCGCCGTCCGCTTGTCGAGCGGCAACGTCGCGATCGCTCGGTCCGGCGATGCCGCCACGAGGAAGGGCCGGATGCGACGCGCCGCCCAGCGCACCGACGCCCAGTCCGCGAGGGCGAACAGTTCCGCCGCCGGGCCGTGACCGGTCACCTTGGCGATCGGCTTCAGCGAGTCGGGCGGACGACCATCCGAGGTCGTGTCGGAGATCGCCCGCACCCATCCGCCGATCCGGCGACCCTGGAGCTCGACCCGGACGATCGTGCCGACGCGCACGCGCGCCGACAGGTCGTCGGGAATCAGATAGTCGAACGACTTGTCGAGACCCGAGACGTTCGGGACGACGGTCGCGATGTTGGCGACGCGATCCGGTGTCGTCTTGGTGTCGGGCACCAATACGACCGACGGATCAGAGGCCGACGGCGGACTTGAAGTCGTCGAGGCGGCCCAGTTCTTCCCAGGGGAAGCCGTCGCGACCGAAGTGCCCGTAGGCGGCCGAACGCTTGTAGATCGGGCGCTTCAGGTCGAGATCGCGGACGATGGCGCCCGGGCGCAGGTCGAACACCGAGCGCACCGCGGCTTCGATGGCCGTCGGGTCGACCTTGGAGGTTCCGAAGGTCTCGACGAGGATGCTCATCGGATGCGCCACGCCGATGGCGTAGGCCAGCTGCACTTCGCAGCGGTCCGCGGCGCCACTGGCCACGACGTGCTTGGCGACCCAGCGGCCGGCGTAGGCCGCCGAACGGTCGACCTTGCTCGGGTCCTTGCCGGAGAAGGCGCCGCCGCCGTGACGGCCCATGCCGCCGTAGGTGTCGACGATGATCTTGCGCCCGGTCAGGCCGCTGTCGCCCTGCGGTCCGCCGATGATGAACTGCCCGGTCGGGTTGATCAAATACTCGGTCTTCGGTGTCAACATACGTGCCGGAATCACTTTCTTGATCAC
>JBAWHL010000387.1:0-9959 GCA_049593815.1 Ilumatobacteraceae bacterium
CACTCCTGCTGACCCGGGCGCTCCTTCGACCAGCGGCGTGGCTCGAGCACCGAGGCCTGCCGCGTTCGGTCGCCGCAGCGGTGACCATCGGCGGATTCGTGCTCGTCGTGGCCCTCCTGATCGGAGGTGTCGGCGCGGCGGTGGCAACGGAGTTCGACGAACTCGGCGCGACGGTGTCCGAGGGGATCGACGACGTCGAGACCTGGCTGGTCGAGGACAGCCCGTTCGACATCGACGCGGCGCGCCTCGCCGAGCTGCGTGAACAGGCTGGATCGAAACTGTCGGGTCTCGCCTCCTCGTCGGGTGGCGCCATCGCCTCGTCAGCGGTCATCGCCGTCGAGGTCGTCGCTGGCACCCTGCTCGCGCTCATCGTCACGTTCTTCATGCTGAAGGATCGCGAGAGGTTCATCGCCCTGGGTCTGCGAACCGTCCGTCGCGACCGCCGCCCAACGCTGCGAGGGCTGGGTGAACGTTCGTGGAACACGCTCGGCGGATACCTCCGCGGCGTGGCCCTGCTCGGCATCGTCGAGGCAGCGATCATCGGCGCCGCCGTGTGGATCGTGGGTGGCCGCCTCGTCGCCGCCGTCGCGGTCATCACCTTGCTCGGGGCGTTCGTCCCGATCGTCGGCGCGGTCGTCGCCGGGGTGGTCGCCGTGCTCGTCACCCTCGTCACCGCGGGCTCGACGCCCGCACTCATCGTGGCCGGCGTCGCCATCGTCGTGCAGCAACTCGACAACGACGTGCTGGCACCGCTGATCTACGGCAAGAGCCTGCAGCTCCACCCGCTCGTGATCCTGCTGGGCATCGCCACCGGTTCGGCACTGTTCGGTTTCGTGGGTGCGCTGCTCGCCGTTCCGGTGCTGTCGGTGGCCCTCAACGTCATCGACGAGGCGCGCCACCCGAAGATCGAGCGGCGAGCCGCCGAGGAGGCGACCGATCCGTCGGGCTAGCTCGCGAAGCCGGCGCCCGCGAACCGCGAACAATGTCTGCGGCGCGGGTTACGGATCGCGCCGTCGGGGTACGAACCAGTGTCCAATCGATCCACGAATGGCTGTCGAAAGAGGTCCCCATGACGGATGTGGTCAACGCCAGCACCATGACCGACTGGTCTGGTGTCCACGCGAGTGCGACACCCTTCAGGCCCCGAGCGGTTCCAACAACCGTCGTGGTCCCTCACCCGGACGACGAAGCACTGCTGTTCGGCGGCCTCATCGCGTCGCTGCGCGAGCGAGGCGTGCCCGTCCACGTGGTTGCCGTCACCGACGGTGAGGCCGCGTACGGCGTCACAGATCCGGCGCTCGCCACGCGGCGAATCGCGGAGCAGGACCGATCGTTCGAGACGTTGGGGGTCTCGATGTCCGACGTGTATCGGCTGCATCTGCCCGATGGCGACGTCGACGCGTACGACGATCTGGTCGAAGCCGCCGTGGTGGCGCTCGACGACCCCGTCGTCGTGGCCCCGTGGACACACGACCACCACTGCGATCACGAGTCCACCGGTCGAGCCGCCGCGAGGGCGGCAGCACGAAACGGGGCAACCCTGCTCGGCGGGATGTTCTGGGCATGGCATCACGTGCCGCCCGCCGACATGGCGCCACGCGTGGTGGCGCTGCCACTCGACGCAGCGGACCGTGCCCGACGACTCTCGGCGCTGTCACACCATCGCAGCCAGCTCGGTGACGAGTTCGGCGTGCCGGTGTTGACCGCACCCCTGCTCGCCCCCATGAGCTGGGAGGCCGAGTACTACGTCTCGGATGACCGGTCATGAGGCATCCGGTCCGTACCCCACGTCGTGCCGGCGCGATCGCGCATGTCGCGGTGGTGGTTCCCGCTCGCAACGAGGCCTCGACCATCGGCGGGACCGTCTCGTCGATCTCGACCGCGTTGCACGCACTCCCCGACAACATCTCCACGACCTTCGTCGTCGTGCTCGACTGCTGCACCGACGACACCGCCGACGTCCTCGAGAACGCCGTACGACGCTCACCGCGCTGGTCGACGCCACCGGTGGTCGTCAGATCGTCGTTCGGGTGTGCGGGCGCTGCACGAGCGCTCGGCGTGCGCACCGCGCTCGACCACGTGCGGGGCCCGCTGCGCAGCGTGTGGCTCGCGAACACCGATGCCGACACGTCGGTTCCGAGCACCTGGCTCGTCGAGCAGGTGGCGTTGGCGGACCGCGGCGCGGACGGTGTCGCCGGAATCGTCGATCTCGACGACTCCGCGGACGAGCGACTGCGGCGCGCGTTCGGTCGTTCGTACGCGCTCGGACTCGACGGGACGCACCACCACGTCCACGGCGCCAACCTCGGCGTCAGGGCCGACCGCTATCTGCAGGTCGGCGGATGGAGGGCGATGCAGACCGGAGAAGACCACGACCTGTGGAATCGCGTTCGGGTCGTCGGTGACTGCGTGTCGACGACCTCGGTGGTGGTCCGAACGAGCGGTCGGCTCGCCGGCCGGGCGCCAGCCGGTTTCGCATCCGATCTCGCCGACCTCGCCGGCTCGGGACTGACCGTCGCATGACCACCGCACCGACCCAGCCCAGTCTTCCAACGGTCTCCGGCGATGTCGGCGCCACGTTGCGGGCGCTGCACGATCAGGGCGAACTCGAACTGCCCCTCCCCGGGCGCGGTGACACCGCCCACCGCCACATGCGGCTCTTCGAACTCGCACGTAGCCATGACGTCTCGGTGGCGCGCCTCGCGGAGGCGCACACCGACGCTGTCGCGATCCTGCTCGAAGCGGGGCACACCCCACGAAGTGGTGAGTTGTACGGCGTCTGGGCATCGGCGCCGATCCCGAACCATGCCCCCCTGCGTGGCGAGCTGCGACGTCGAGCGGCCGATCGCCTGGAGCTGACCGCAGACAAGCCGTTCGCATCCGGTCTCGGTGTCGTCGACCGGGCGCTCGTCACCGCGAGTTGCGACCCCATCGCGCCGGTCGAGCCATCGGCCACCCACGCGACGGCGAGCTCGATGCTCGTCGACGTCGACGTTCGACCGTCCGCCTCGGTCTCGTTCGACACCGGCCGGTGGACGACCGAGGCCCTGCGCGAGAGCGCGACCGGATCGGTCCGCTTCACCGACCACCCACTGGCGCCCGAGGACGTCGTGCGGGGCCCGAACTGGTATCTCGACCGGGTCGGATTCTGGCATGGTGCGTGCGGTCCCGCTGCGTGTTGGGCCGGCGCCGCGGTCGGCCTCGTCGATGCCGCCGAACTGGCAACCGACGACAACCCACATCGCCGCGCCCACCTCGGTGCGCTGCGTGCCCACGCGTGGTCGCTGGCAGCGGTGCTCCGCGCCGCCGGCGACGAGATCGATCGTGACCCAGCAGACGTGGAGCGAGCACACCGTCGGGCCCTGGCGTTGCGCCACACGGTCGAGCGTGCCGTCGACGACGTCCTCGACCGTGTCGGCCGTTCGCTGGGCCCGCGACCATTCGTCGGCGACGCCCAGGTGGCCCAGCGCTGGGCCGACACCCACCTCTACGTGCGCCAACACCACGCGGAGCGCGACCTGGAGTCTCTCGGACGTGGCCCCGCGTTCCCGGAGCCGCCACATGGGTGACACACCGATCGAGTACTTCACGTCGATGTACGCGGAGCAGCCCGACCCCTGGGGCTTCGACACCAGTTGGTACGAACGCCGCAAGTACGCCCTCACGCTGGCCTCGCTCCCCGACCGTCGGTACCGACGTGCGGTCGAAGCCGGGTGCGCCAACGGGGCACTCACCGAGCTGCTCGCGCCCCGCTGCGACGAACTGTTCGCGTTCGACTTCCACGACGATGCCGTCCAGCGAGCCGCCGAACGACTCCGCGGCCACGCACACGTCGACGTACGCCGCGGGACGTATCCAGACGACTGGCCGGAGGGCACCGGGGACCTGGTGGTCTGGTCAGAGGTCGCCTACTACCTCTCCGACGAGTCGGCGGAGCGGGCGATTCACGGGCTCCAGCGTTGGCTGGAACCCGCTGGCGTCCTCGTTGCCGTGCACTACACGGGTGACACCGACTATCCGCGTCGGGGCGCCGACATCGGTCCGTGGCTCGACGGGGTCGGAGATCTCCAGCGGGTGACGACGATCGTCGACCCCCGCTTCGAACTCGGAGTGTGGACGCGCGACGCATGAACCGGTCGCCGGGCGCCCGACCCGCGGCCGCAGCGCCGGAGGGCGTCGCTGCGGCCGCGGGTGGGAATCAGGCGTCGGTGGTTGGCTGCTCGCGCGGCCAGAACCGGAGTGAGCGGCACCGCTCGACGAACTGTTCAGCGGACTTGCGCGTGTCGCCGAGGTCGATGTAGCCGTCGTCGCGCATCTCTTCCCTCAGCCCCGCCGCTTCGAACAGCACCCCGGCGTTCGGGCCCGAGGCGATGAACTTGCAGTGTGCGTGAGCGTCGCTGACGAAGTCGCGAGCCGTCGGGGTGGCCGCGAAGTCGGCGGCGCCGTCCGGTGACACCACGATGGCCACGGCGTCGAACAGGACCGAGGGTCCACCGTCGACGTGCTCGGCGATGTCGAGCACGGTGCCATCGCTGTCGACGACGCCGCTGCGGCGCGGACCGACGAGCTGCAACTCGGCGCCCTCGGCTTCGACCGCCCGGCGAAGCGAGCGGAGCGTCTTGGCGTCGGCACCATCACTCACGAGCGCGCCGACACGCCGGCCGGCGAACGTGTCGGGCCCGTTCTCGATGATGCTGAGTGCCGGTGACGCGGGCAGATCGGTGCGGGTGACGCGTGCCGGTTCGATCGCGTCCGGCAGGTCGATGCCGAGACCGGCCGCGACCTGCGCCGCCAGACCGTCATCGACGTTGCGGAGCTGGCCGACCACACGCTCGCGGATCCGCGGCGTCTCGACCTTGGACAACTCGAAGACCAGCGCGTCAGCGATGTGCTGCTGCTCGATCGGCGTCTGGCTGGCGTGGAACTGACGCGCCTGGCTGAAGTGATCGGCGAACGACTCCGGCCGAACCCGACGCTTGTCTCCCGTCACGGCCTCCGGGAAGCTCGTGAACCCGGCACTCGGGTCCTCACGCGGTCCGCCCTGCTCGCCCCACGAGTTCGGTTCGTAGTTCGCCCGAGTGGTCGGGTTGGTCATCGCCATGTGGCCGTCCTGCTGGAAGTGGGCGACCGGGCATCGCGGTGCGTTGACCGGAATGTGCGTGAAGTTCGGCGACCCGAGCCGCTTGAGCTGGGTGTCGAGGTAGGAGAAATTCCGGCCCTGGAGCAGCGGGTCGTTGGTGAAGTCGATGCCAGGCACGACGTTCTGCGTGCAGAAGGCGACCTGCTCCGTCTCGGCGAAGAAGTTGTCGACGGTCTGGTTCAGCACCATGCGTCCGACGGGCCGAGCCTCGAGCAGTTCCTCCGGGATGAGCTTGGTCGAGTCGAGCACGTCGAAGTCGAACCGGTCGGCGAAATCGTCGTCGAAGAGCTGCATGCAGAGCTCCCACTCGGGATGATCGCCCGACTCGATCGCGTTCCACAGATCCCGGCGATGGAAGTCGGGATCGGCGCCGTTGATCTTCACCGCCTCGTTCCACAGCACCGACTGCAGTCCCTGCTTGGGCTTCCAGTGGAACTTGACATAGGTGCTCGTGCCGTCGGCATCGACGAGGCGGAACGTGTGAACCCCGAAACCCTCCATGAAACGGAACGATCGGGGAATCGCCCGATCCGACATCGCCCACATGATCATGTGCATTGACTCCGGCATGAGGCTGACGAAGTCCCAGAAGTTGTCGTGAGCGGTCTGCGCCTGCGGCCAGCCACGATCCGGTTCGGGCTTGGCGGCGTGGACGAGGTCGGGGAACTTCATGGCGTCTTGGATGAAGAAGACCGGCATGTTGTTGCCGACGAGGTCCCAGTTGCCCTCCTTCGTGTAGAACTTGACCGCGAACCCGCGCACGTCGCGAGCGAGGTCGAACGAGCCCTTGTTCCCCGCCACGGTCGAGAACCGCACGAACACGTCCGTGCGCTCCCCCGGACGTTGGAAGAGGTCGGCTCGCGTCACGTCGCTCAGCGACTCGTACGGCTCGAAGTACCCCTTGGCACCGAACCCTCGAGCGTGCACGACCCGCTCGGGGATGCGTTCGTGGTCGAAGTGGAAGATCTTCTCGCGCATCGCGAAGTCTTCGAGCAGCTGCGGGCCGCGGTCGCCGGCGGTGAGGGTGTTCTGATCATCGCTGATCGGAACGCCCTGTGCCGTGGTCAATCGGTCGACCCCGTCACCGGACCTCTGGTGGGTTTCTCCGCCAGATGGCGTGTCCGACGTCGCTGTCGCTCGACGGGTGGTTCGGGATGACGCGGGCGTCGTCTTCGAGCGCTTCGTGGCCATGGGAGTTCTCCTGTCGCGTGAGTGGTGGAGGAACTGCTACCCGTTGTGCTCGGTTGCAAACCGCGAGCGACCGACTGGCCGGCTCGGCGACCGAGAGGCAGGGCGGCGCGCCATTCCAGAAGGACAGACGACCACGAGGGAGCGTCACGCCGGAGAATCTGGACGGCGCGTCAGGCCGGAGAATGTGGACGGTGCGTCAGGCCAGAGCGTCTGGCGGTGCGTCCGGCGACGTCGCTGGCAGCGTGTCCGGCCGCCACACACCATGGCCGAGGCATCGCTGCGCCATCGCCCACGCCATGCCGCTCGCTCGCTGGTTGGCGATGTCCGCCTTCGGCCCACTCCACCCACCGTTCACGGTGTCGTGGAAGATCTGGAGCCAACGGTCGAACAACTCCGGCGTGAACGCCGACTGCTCATGCAACGCCCGATGGTTCTCGAGCGTGTCGATCTCGTACTGCCCTTCGCCCAAGACGAGATGACTCCAATAGTCCGTCATCGTCGCGATGTGCGCGTGCCAGTCGATGAAACCGGGACCGAAGTCGAAGTACGGCTCGAGGAGATCATCCTGTGTGATGTCGGCGTATTGCCGGGTCACCATCACGAAGATCTCGTCACGCGTGTCGAGATCTCGCCCACGATGCTCCCACTGCCCCGACAGGCTCGCGGAGAGTTCAGGCTCGGCACCAGGGACCATCGGTCCGCCGTGTTCGCGGAAGAACTGGATGTAGAACACCGCATCCGTCGACGGTTCGATCCGATGTTCGATGCCGGGCACCACGACGGCGCTGTCACCGGCTTCGAGCCGTTCATCGCGCGGTGCGTCGCCCTCGAGGTCGACGTAGCGGACGCTGCCGGTCTGCACACGCAGCTCGGCCCACACCGAGGTCCGGTGAGACTTCACGAGTGCTGGAGGCAACGAGACCGCATCGAACAGCGGGGTTCGACGCGCCAGCACCAATCCACCCGGAAGCTGACGATCACGCATCGATCCTCACCTCCGCCGACGACCCGTCGGCGCTTCGTGGGGCCGGACGTTCACCGATTCGCGAACGTCCGGGCACCTGGTTGTGGAGCTAAAGGGAATTGAACCCTTGACCTCGTCATTGCGAACGACGCGCTCTACCAACTGAGCTATAGCCCCAAATGCTGGGTGGAGTGTAGCGGCGACCGACGGTTGTGCGCCCGTCGGCAACGAACTCCGAGCGGATGCTCAGTAGTTCTCGATCCACCCGTCGTTGTAGCCGACAGACTCCCGCTGGCGCAGCTGTGCCAGCAGGTAGATGTAGCCACACAACGCGAGGAACGACAACGCGAAGACGTAGAGCAGCACGGTCGACGACGTCGTCGCCGCGAGGAACAGGGTGCATGCCGTCGTCACCAGGAGCAGGAACAACACGTTCGTGCGGCGGCGGCGGACATCGGAGCGGGGGTCGACGGCGCGAGCCGGACGTCGGCTCGATGCCCGATCGGGTCGATCCATGTGGGTCTGGCGGTGCGGGACCTCGACGCCGCCGGTCGGATCACCGTGCGTGCGGTACTGCGTCTGCGTCGGGCGCGCCTCGGCGCTGCGGGGCGTGGCCTGGCGCGAGCGGGTGGCGGTGCTGCCACCGTGGAGCGACGCCTGGCGGTGATGCGCCTGCGACGGCCGACCGGCGGCGGCGGGCCGCTGGAGCGGCGACTGGGCGAGGGGACGCCCGAATGCCCGCATCGAACCGCGGGGTGGGGTCGACGTGCTCTGCAACGTGTTCAGCTGCCGGCGGAAGTCGGTGACCGAGGAGTTGGGGCGATTCTCGACGCGTGAGCGGAGCATCGGGGGAATGAGGACGGCTGCCCAAGCGGCAGCGACGACGAGGAGGACGAGTTGAGCCATGAGTGAAAAGTGTGATGTCTGTGTGAAGTCGAGTTCAGTTCGGAGACGGGAATCGAATGGTGTTCGGATGATGGAATCGAGTGCCTCGCGAGTTGTGTGACGATTCTACGACGTTTGTGACGAAGGACGCAATCATCCCTGAGACGTGCGTCACCGGTGCGTCCGCGTCTGTGCACGTTCGACACGGCGGTCGGAGTCGTTCACGCGGTGTCGGTCGCATCGTCGTCATCGGCGCGGCGGTAGACGCCGGAGCGGCCGCCGGTCTTCTCCCACAGTGCGAGTTCCCCGATGACCATCCCGCGATCCGCCGACTTGCACATGTCATAGACCGTCAATGCCGCAGTGCTGCACGCGTGGAGCGCCTCCATCTCGACACCGGTGCGGTCGACGGTGTCGACGTGCACTTCGATCGCGACGAAGTCGTCGCCGATCTCGAAGTTGACCGACACCGCGCCGACGAGCAGCGGGTGACACAGCGGGATCATGTCCGAGGTGCGCTTGGCCGCCTGGATGCCGGCGACACGAGCGACCGACAACACGTCGCCCTTCTTGACTTCACGGTTGGCGATCGCCGCAGTGGTCTCGGGCTTCATGAAGACCTTGCAGCGAGCGACGGCCCGCCGGTGCGTCGGCTCTTTGGGGGTGACGTCGACCATGCGAGCACGGCCGAGCGGATCGAGGTGGGTGAAGGACAGGTCGCTCAAGACTTCGCACGTTAGCCCGGCATGTCCGGTGGACCCGAAGGGCGCTACCTTCTGGCCCATGACAGGCCCCCTGCCGCTCCCGTACGACCCGATCGCCCACCTGCGCACCGACGGTGTCAAGTTTCTCGAGATCGTGGCGGACCACGGGTTCGACCACACGGTGCCGTCGTGCCCCGAGTGGACGCTGGGCGACCTGACCTGGCATCTCGGCGGCATCTGGAACCGGTTCGCACGCGTCGTCGCCGAGCGCATCGCAACACGCGACGCCTGGGCCGAGCTGCCTCGTCCACAGCGCCCCGGCGACGAGCTGTTGCTCGATTGGGTCACCGCCGCTCACACCTCGCTCGTCTCGGCGCTCACGCGCGCCGAGCCCGACCAGGAGGTGGGCACCTGGGCCGGCACGAAGAACGCCCGATGGGTCGAACGACGCATGACCCAGGAGACAGCGCTGCATCGTTGGGATGCGGCCCACGCGGTCGGGCTTCCCTACGAGCTTCCGGTGGCCGTGGCCGCTGACGGCATCGACGAGTTCCTCGTGCGCTGGTTCTCGGGAGCCCCGCACGAGGGCGTCGAGCCGGTCGGCGGATCGGTCCACTTGCACTGCACCGACATCGACGAGCACCATGCCGAGGGTTCCGACGATCGCACCAAGGCCGGCGGAGAATGGTTGGTCAGCAGCGTCGATGCGTCCGGAGCGACGCTCACCCGCGAACACGCCAAGGGGGACGCCGCGGTGCGCGGTCGAGCGCACGACCTGCTGCTGTGGTTGTGGCGACGCGACGGCGACCCCGTCGAGATCATCGGCGACACCGAGGTCGCCGAGCGGTTCCGAGCGTTCGCCGACCTCTGACCGCGAGCGTCAGCCGCCGATCTGGCTCATCGACTTGCCGGGGCGAATGAAGTTCACCTGGTTGATCCGGTGCCCGGCCCACTTGGTCGCGACCGCCGACTCGATGCGCGTCGCGAGCTGCTCGTCGGACTCGCCGCCGCGCAACGCGGACAACAGGTCGAACTCGTCGGTGGCGAACAGACACGTCCGGAACTGGCCTTCGGC
>JBAWHL010000388.1:0-6858 GCA_049593815.1 Ilumatobacteraceae bacterium
AAAAGGGGGTGGTGGGTGGGGGTCACGCGGTGAGGCGGGGGAAGAGCGCGTCGCCCTTGGTGACGGTGGCACCGGGTTGGTACTGGCCCCACGCGGCGGCGTCGGGCAGGCGTTGGTCGGACACCTGACCGGGCATGCCGATGCGCTCCCACACCGCCTGCGCGGTGTCGGGAATCGCCGGGGACGCGAGGATCGCGACGATGCGCAGCGCCTCGAGCGCGTCGCCCATGACGGCGTCGACCTCGGCGCCGGGTTCGGACTTCCACGGCTCGTTCGTCTCGAGATGGCCGTTGGTCGCCCGCACGAGCTGCCAGGTCGCTTCGAGTGCCTTGCTCGGCTGCACCTGGTCCCACTGGGCGGTCGTGTCGGCCAGGGCCGTCGCGGCGGCGGCGGCGAGCGCACTGTCGGGGTTCGGGGCGGTGCCGAGGCCGTCGCACTTCTTGGCCACCACGGTGGCGACGCGGGCGACGAGGTTGCCGAGGTTGTTCGCCAGGTCGGAGTTGTACCGCGACGTGAACCCGCCGATGCTGAAGTCGCCGTCGTTGCCGTAGGCGGTGTCGCTGAGCACGTAGTAGCGGAACCCGTCGAGGCCGACCTCGTCGATGAGGTCGAGTGGGTCGACCACGTTGCCCGAGGTCTTGCTCATCTTCTCGCCGTCGCTCAGGAGCCAGCCACCGATCGCCCACCCCTTCGGGAGTTCGACGCCTGCCGACATCAGCATCGCCGGCCAGTACACGCAGTGTTGACGGAGGATGTCCTTGCCGATCAGGTGGTAGTCGACCGGCCACCAGTCCTCGAAGCCGTCGGTGCCGTCGCCGAAACCGACCGCGGCGAGATAGTTGGTCAGGGCGTCGAACCAGACGTAGGTGACGTGATCGGGATCCCACGGGAGTGGGATGCCCCATTCGAGCGACGTGCGGCTGATCGAGAAGTCGCGGAGGCCGCCCTTGATCAGGCCGATCGCCTCGTTGCCGCGATGCTCGGGGGTGAGCGCTCCGGGATGCGCTGCGTACCAGTCGAGGAGCCGGTCCTGGAACCGCGAGAGACGGAAGAAGTAGTTCTCCTCCTCGAAGTACTCGACCGGCCGATGGTGGATCGGGCAACAGTCGGCCGTGATGCCATCGGGCCCGTCGACCTCGATCAGTTCGTCGTCGGAGTAGTACTCCTCGCAGGCCACGCAGTACTTCCCTGCGAACGTGTCGAGTTCGATGTCGCCGGCGTCGTAGCAGCGCTGGAGCAGTTCGGCGACGGCGGCCTTGTGGCGAGGTTCGGTCGTGCGGATGAAGTCGTCGTTGGCGATGTTCAGGCGATCCCAGGCGTCGGCGAACTTCGGTGCGATCGAGTCGGTGAACTCCTGCGGTGTCAGCCCGGCGGCCTGTGCGGCCTGTTCGATCTTGAGGCCGTGCTCGTCGGTGCCGGTGAGGTACTTGACGTCGTCGCCGAGCAGACGGTGCCATCTGGTGAGGGCGTCGCCCACGATCGTCGTGTACGCGTGCCCGAGGTGGGGCTCGGCGTTCACGTAGTAGATCGGCGTCGTCACGTAGAACCGGGTCACGCCAGCACGTTAGAGGCTGTGCCGAGTTCGCCCACCGGAGGAATCGTGATGCCCACGCACGTCGGTGCCGTGGCGCTCCCGTGACGGGTCGAGGTTCGAGGCGCGACGTTCGACGGTCGTGGGTCGAACGTCGCTCGCTACGGTGCCGACATGGCCGGACTCTTTGCGGATGCAACCAGCGTCACCCAGATCGTGAGCGGGACACCCGATGGCGAGACCGTCACGACGTTCACCTCGGAGGTGAAACCGGGTTGGGACATCGGCGGGAACGCCAATGGCGGCTACCTGATGGCGATCGCCGGCCGTGCGATGTCCGAAGCGGTCGGCCGACCGCCCGTGACGCTCACCGCCCACTATCTGCGTCCCGCGCCGGCCGGGCCGTGTGAGGTCGAGGTGACCACCGTGCGGGCGGGGCGTCGTTTCGTCACGGCCACGGCGAGGCTGACGATGGAGGGCGGCGAAATCATCCGCCTGCTCGGAACGTTCGGTGAGCAGACACCTGGCGGCCCGTCGTTGACCGAGGAGTCGCCGCCAGACCTGCCCGCCTACGCCGACTGCGAGTTGCCGCCGCCACCGACGGAGGGGCCGGAACCGGCGATCTTCCGTCGACTCGCGGTGCGCATCCGCCCCGGTGACGAAGGATTCCGCACCGGCCAGCCGACCGGGCACGCGGAGATTCGCGGGTGGTTCGCGTTCGCCGACGCCGAGCCGATCGACTCGATCGGTCTGTTGCTGGTCGCCGATGCGTTCCCGCCCCCGATCTTCAACACCGAGCTCCCCGTGGCGTGGGTGCCGACGGTCGAGCTGACCGTGCACGTGCGTGGCACCCCGGCCCCCGGGCCGTTGCGGTGCGCTTTCCGGTCGCGGTTCATCCACGACGGTCTGCTCGACGAGGATGGCGAGATCTGGGACTCGACCGGCACGCTCGTCTGCCAGAGCCGCCAGCTGTCGCTCCTGCCACGCCCGCCTGCCTGACAGGATCGGTGGTCGCCCGTCGAGTGTGCGGTGGGGCCGGTGACGGTCAGCGGCGTCGGCGGCGTTTGGGTGCGAGACGGGCCCGGGAGAGGGCAGCACCGGCAGCGAAACTGGCGCCGGCGATGCCGATGGTGCCGACCGAGGTGGCCGTGCGGCGGATGACCGACTTCGTCTGCTGGCTGAAGGTGACGATCGGCCAGCCGTGGCGCCGAGCGTGTCGTTCGAGGCGGGCGTCGGGATTCACGGCGACCGGGTGTCCGACGGCTTCGAGCATCGGCAGGTCGCTCGCGGAGTCGCTGTACGCGTAGCACTGTCGGAGGTCGTAGCCGTTCCAGTTGGCGAGTTCGACCATCGCCTCGACCTTGCCCTCGCCGTAGCAGAACGGCCCGTCGAGTTCTCCGGTGTAGTAGCCGTCGTTGACGTGGCTGCGGGTGCCGATGCCCGAGGTCATCCCGAGCGAATGGGCGAGCGGTTCGACGATCTCCTGTGGTGCCGCCGACACGATGAACGTGTCACGTCCTGCATGGCGGTGGCGGTCGAGGAGTCGGCGGGCCTCGGGACGGAGCCGTGAAAGGAGCCGTGGGAGCACCTCGACGTTGAGCGCTTGGAGGTCGCTCTGGCGCATGCCTTCGACGGCTTTGAGCACGCGGAGCTTGACCGCTTCGGTCGTGTCGTCGGAGGCTCCGAACAGCTTGAACGACACGGCGCCGACGGCGTCTCGCGTGAACTCGAGGTTGGGGATCAGCCCGGCCTTGCGTGCTTGGAGGGCGAGCGTGAAGGCGGACGAACCCGAGATCAGCGTCCGATCGAGGTCGAAGAATGCTGCGCTCGGCCCGGAACTCGCGACGCCGACGTACTCACTCATGTGGTGCTCCTTGCGCATGTGCTGCTCCACCGCTCGCAGCGTCGGGACCGGGCGCGTGGGGTTCCGGTGCGTCGGCGCGGGCGGCGGTGTCGGCGCGAGCCATGTCGTTGAGTGCGATGGCGAGGTTGTACACCTCGCGTTTGGGGCGCCCGACCGCCTTGGCGACGGTGGCCGCGGCATCACGTGTCGTGGCGCCGGCGTCGATCTCGCGGCGGAGCGCGTCACGAACCTGGTCGTCGGTTGCGGGCCGGTCGTCGAACGGCGCGCCGTCGAGCACGAGCACGTACTCGCCGCGAGGTGCGCCGATGTCGATGGTGCCGAGCGGACCGCGGACCACGGTTTCGTGGAGTTTGGTCAGTTCCCGGGTCACGACGACCATTCGATCATCTCCGCAGACCGAACGGAGGTCGTCGAGTGTTCGCAGGACGCGGTGTGGCGCCTCGTAGATCACCGACGTGCGACGCTCGGCGGCGATCTCCGCAAGGCGAGCGGCGCGGTCGGACCCCTTGCGGGGGATGAAGCCCTCGAAGACGAACCGTTCGGCGCTCAGGCCACTGATCGTGAGTGCCATGACCGCAGCGCTCGGCCCAGGGACGGCGCTCACGGTGAGGTCGGCGTCGATGGCGGCACGCACGATCCGCTCGCCGGGGTCGGAGATGCCCGGCGTACCGGCATCGCTGACGATGGACACGTCGCGACCTTCACGCAGCGTGCGCACCACGTCGTCGATCCGGCTCATCTCGGTGTGGTCGTTGCAGACCGCGAGGCGCTCGGCGCGGACACCGGCGTGCTGGAGGAGCAGGCCGGTGCGGCGGGTGTCTTCGCAGCAGATGAGGGCGGAGTGGGCGAGCACCTCGACGGCCCGAGGTGGCAGGTCGCCGAGATTGCCGATCGGTGTCGCGACGAGCCAGAGGGTGCTCACGCGGAATCGACGCCGCCCACCGAATCAGACGTGCCCGCTGTCGATCCGGCCGTCGATCCGGTGCCGACACCGGGATGTGGTCCGGGAACGGCAGCCGGGTCGTCGGAGCTGGTCTCGCGGCGGTTGCCGACGCTGTCGGCCTCGTCGTTGCGTCGCACCTCGACGACGTCGCCGACTCGGAGACCCCAGCGACCGAACGCTCCGGCCTGCGCCTCGATGACCGACCGGGCCCGCCAGACCGGGATGCCGAGTCGGAAGCGGTGCATCTGGATCGTCTTGACGACGATGCCGTCGCCGTCGAGGTAGGCCACGTCGATCGGGAACTTCATCCCGACGGTGTGGATCCAGCGGCAGCGTTCGATGACGAGCGCACCGTCGAGATGGTCTCGCCCCAGGAGACCCTGGCGTCGTGCCTTGCGTGTGTCGGCGAGTTCGGCCGAGGCCAACACCCGCGCGTCGCAGACCAACCAAGCCATGCTCGAAGTGTGCCAGATCGGCCTCCGATCCGGCGGTCTGCCGCGCCGCGGACCTCGAATTCTGCTGCAGAGCGCGGTGCGGCGCCCGCGTGGGCGGGTGGGCTACGTTCGCTGGGTGAGCGCTGATGACCTCCGGTGACGCGTTCGAGTTGGTCGGCGTCGATGCGGGAACGCTGGGCTCGCCGATTTTGTCGGGGATCGATCTGGTGATCCCGACCGTGGGCGTGACCGTGCTGGCGGGGCCATCGGGCGCCGGCAAGTCGACGCTGTTGCGCTTGTTGAACCGGCTGGACGATCCGATTGCCGGTGAGGTGCGGTGGCGTGGGCGTTGCCTGACCGAGTACCCGCCGACCGAACTGCGGCGGCAGGTCGCGATGGTGTTCCAGCGGGCGCCGATCTTCGAGGGGACTGTTGCGGACAACCTTCGGGTCGCGTCGAGCGACATGACCGACGAGCGCGGTGCGCACGTACTCGAACACGTCGGGCTCACAGCCGACCTCCTCGACCAGGATGCCGACACCCTGTCGGGCGGTGAGGCTCAGCGAATGTGCGTGGCGCGGGCGTTGCTGACCGATCCCGTCGTGCTGCTCGCCGACGAGCCCACTGCGGCGTTGGACCGGGCGGCACGGGGCACGGTCGAGGACCTCGGACGTGTGCTCGCCGACTCGGGGGTCGGCGTCGTGTGGGTGAGCCACGACACGGACCAGCTGCGACGCCTCGCGGACCACGTGATCGTGCTGGCGAACGGTGCGGTGCACGCGGTGGGGGAGCTTGCGGAACTGGACGAGAGCGACGACCCGATCGTGCGCCAATCGGTGGGCGCGCCGTGATCGCCGCAGTCGAAGCGACCGCCGTGAACGCGGCGCACGCGGTGGGTGCCGTGGTCGCTGTCGAGCAGGGCGACATCGGGGTGCTCGGGCTGGCGGCGTCGGGGATCCTGGTCGCCGTCGCGGTCGGGGTGTCGCTGTGGCGGCAACTCGGTCTGGAGCGGAGCTTGCTGTGGGCGTCGGCGCGGGCGCTCGTGCAGCTGTTGATCGTGGGCTGGGCGTTGCAGTTGGTCGTCGACCCGGACGACCGGCTCATCTGGTCGGTGTTGTGGATCGTGGCGATGGTCGGATTCGCTGCGTGGACGACGTCGCGTCGTGCTGCGGACGTGCCGCACGTGTTGGCGCTGTCGCTCCTCGCGTACGCCACCGCGGCGCTGGTGACGTTGGGGGTGCTGTTCGGCTTCGGGATCTACGACGTGGAGGGGCGCACGCTCGTGCCGCTCGCGGGCATGGTCGTCGGGAACTCGCTTGCGGCAACGGTGCTCGTGTCGCGTCAGCTCCTGATCGCGGCGACCGAACAGCGGGATCTGATCGAGGCGCGGTTGGCGCTGGGGCTCACGTCGACGGAGGCGTTCCGTCCGCACCTCCGCCGGTCGTTGCGCACCGCGCTCGTCCCGCAGATCGAGACGACCAAGGCCGTGGGGATCGTGTTCCTTCCGGGTGCGATGGTCGGATTGATTCTTGCCGGGGTCGACCCGGCCGACGCGGTGAAGGTGCAGGTGTCGGTGATGTACCTCGTGCTCGGCAGCGTGGCGACGACGACGGCGGTCATGAGTCTCGGCATCTCCCGCGAGCTGTTCACGTCGGCACAGCAGCTGCGCCGGATCGGTGGTTCCGCAGAACGGTGATGGCCGGTGGCCGGTGAATAGTGTCGCCCGCATGTTCATCGTCTGCGTCATCGTCACCGTGCTGATCGCGTTCATCGCGTTCACGTCTGCGATGGGTCTGCTGCAGGGGGTGCCGCAGCTGCGCGAGATCCTGGCCGATGTCGGATTCGCTGGTCACATGCGCATGCTCGGCCTGTTGCAGTTGGCGGGAGCGGTCGGCCTGATCGTCGGGCTGTTCGTGGCGCCGATCGGCATCGCTGCGGGGGCGGGTCTGACGCTGTACTACCTCGGAGCGATGCTCGCGCACGTCAAGGCCGGCGACGCGCGCCAACAGGTCTTCGTCCCGTTCCCCCTCGCGTTGTTCGCCCTCGCCGCCACCATCCTGCGCCTCGTCACCATGTAGCCCCTCCC
>JBAWHL010000389.1:0-4841 GCA_049593815.1 Ilumatobacteraceae bacterium
GTGCTCGACCGTGACGAAGCTCTCGCACTGGATGCTGCAACGCTGGCGAATGTCGTCGGGGTGACGGTCGACTTCTTCGGCCGCATCGACTCCGATGCTCATGGCGTTGTCGTCATGGACCTGCGCCTTCGCACCGAAACCCGTGCGACTGACGTGGTGCTGGATTCAACGACCGACCCGGTTCCTGATCCGCTCACCAATGTCGCCCTGGCGACCGTCAGCGACGCTGGAGGTGGAGTCGACGGACAGAACGTGACCGAGGCTGAGGCCGATGCCACTGTCGAGTTCGACCAGCTGAGCCTCGAAGTCGCAGGCGAGAAGGTGTTCACTCCAGACGCCCAGACCGAGCCCGACAACGACCCCGTGACGATGACGCTCTCGGTGCAGCCGAAGGGCTCCGCGCGAACTGGTGCTACGCGCATCGTCGACCGAGATGACACGTTCTGGAACGCGTTCGACTATGTCGGTATCGATCAGTCGGTTACCTTCACCGAGCCCATCAACCGCGTGCGGATGGACGTTCTGCGCGATGTGACGTACACCGATGTCGCCGGCGAGTTGATCACGACAGGCGGAACCTGGACCAACGGCGTCGCCCAGACCGAGGCGGAGTTTCTTGCAGACCCGTTGCCCGCCGGGCTTGACGCCGCCGATGTCAGGGGCGTGAGGTTCACGTTCTTCCAGCTGAACGATGACGGCGAGTTCGCGCAGTGGGAGAACCCCACTGATCCTCGCCAAGATGTGCCGGTGGTCGTCGAACGTCGTTCACAGTTGCGCTCCGGGGGCGAGGTGCCCACAGACCGAAGCGATCTCGACCCGGCGCCGGGCGAAGCAGCGCCAGGTGAGTTCACCAACGACATCGACGTCTATGCCTGCGCGATTCTCGATACCGTCTGCGAGTCTGAGGACCCCGATAACCCGAATCTCGTGCACGCCGAAGCATCCGACACCATCTATTACGAGCACCTGCCGAGCTCGGTGACGATCGAGAAGTCCCCCGTCGAGGGAAGCCAGGTGCTGCCCGGTGCGGTCATTCCGTACACGATCTCGGTGACCAATGACGGCGAATGGCCCATCGAGAACCCCGTGATCACCGACACCCCCGATGCTGGGCTGCTCGAGTTGAACCCGGATGCCGGTGCCGACGGTCCCTATAGCTATTCCTTGACGGGCACAGCGCAGGATTCGACCGGTCTGCCGATGCCGGTCGACACCGCCGATGTCGCTGTCACTGTGGTGGACAACGTGTATACCTTCCGGTTTGCTGACGGGACCAATCTTGAAGTCGGTGAGACCTACACGATCACTATCGACATGGTGACGGTCCCCGGCGTGGCGGCAAACACTGTGATCAACAACAGTGCCGACGTTTCGGGCGACCGCATCTTCGACGAATGCAACGGCTCGGGGCCCGACACCGATACGTGCAGCACCGACACCGAGGTGCAGGTGCTGTCTGCCGGCGCGGCGCGCTCTGGCAAACTCGTGCGCGTGCTCGATCCCGAGCTCGGCCAGTTCACCTCCCCATCAGGCGAGGACTGCGGACCTGTATCGTCCGATGTGCTCGACCCTGACGCAGAGGGCTTCTACACCGCCATGTGTGTGCCGATTTCGAAGCCCGGTGGAGTCGTGGAATGGAGAATGGCGATCGCGAACACGGGAAACATCCCGATGGATCGCGTGATGCTGGTGGATCGCATTCCCACTCCCGGTGATACCGGCGCGATCAGTTCGATAGAACGCGACAGCCAGTGGACGCCCATCTTCGTTCCCGGCAGCATCGAGATCGTCAACCGTACGCCGCTGTCGTGGAGCTACCGGGTGTCGACGGGAGACGTATGCACCGATGACCTCGCGACGACGTCAACGGGCGCCTGCGCAGTCGGTGACTGGGTCGACGTAAGCGAGGTAGCGGACCCGTCGACGATCACCGGTATCGAAGTGGTGATGGACTTGTCAGACGACCCGCTCGAGCCAGGTGAAGTAGTGCTGGTCGATGGCCGCACCTACACGCCAGCAGTGTCTGAGACCGCGGGCACGAACACGATCGCGTGGAACACGGTTGCGACCGGTGCGCACCTCACGCTTGAGCAGAGCAGCGGATCGCAGGACATGGTTCCCGTCGAAGGCACGAAGACGGGTGTCGCTCTGGCTACCGGCGCCCTCGAGGTGCTCAAGACCGTGAGCGGGCCAGGAGCATCGTTCGCCCCCGACCCGTTGACGGTGACTCTGCAGTGCGTCTCGGCGGCGGGGACGCCCGTCGAGGCCGAGCTTGATCCGATCGTGTTGCAGCTCAGCCCAGGCGAGCCTCAGACGGTCGAGAATCTGCCGTATGGCGCAGAGTGCGAGATCGTCGAGGGCGACAACGGTCAGGTCTCGTCGTCGGGAACCGGCGGCGTCGTCGCCGGGCCGGACAATTCCGAGCAAGTCGGACAGGCGACCCTCGACAACTTCTACGATCTAGCCGGCCTTGAGATCTTCAAGTCCGTCGAATCCGATGCGGTCGACCAGGACGCCAACCCGATCGACTACGGACCGTTCAGAGTCGCAGTCACCTGCACTTTCAACGGACAGACCGTGCTGGCGGAGGGTTACGTTGTCAGCCCAATGCTCGTCTCGATCGATGTTGGTGATCCTGCCGTGCTCACCGGGTTGCCTGCGAACGCGAGCTGCTCGGTGGTTGAGACCGACACAGATGAGGCAGCAAGCACGACGACCACTGCCTCCAATGCCAACGGTGACGTGCCCTCGACCGGCGCTACTTCGACCACGATCATCCTTACTCCCGGCGAAGGCAACGCGGTGACGAACGAGGTTGCCTTCGAGAACGTCTTCGGCGACGGTTCGCTTGTTCTGAGCAAGGTTGTAGAACCGCTCGACTCGCCTTTCGCGGAGGGGCCGTACGTGTTGCAGGTCGACTGCACGCTCGACGGAGACACGACGTGGTCTGGCGAGGTCGTGCTCGGGCCCGACGCCGCGGATTCAGGGGTGCCCGCAACAGTGCAGATCGATCAGATCGCGGCTGGTTCGGAGTGCTCGATCGTGGAAACCGACGATGGCAACGCCACGTCGACGATCATCGAGTCCTCTCCGACCACGATCGTCGACGACGAGGCGGTTGAAGTGGTGATCACCAATACATTCGCCGAGGGCAGCGCGACGGTGAAGAAGACCTTCGACGGCGATTCGAGTTGGGCCGACTCCTCCTACGAGGTCACAATCACGTGCATTGACATCGGCAGTGGGCAGTTGTTTGTGGACATTCCCGGTGGTGATGTGCGCACGCTGTCGGACTCGAACGCTTTCACCGCGACCTATGAGCGGCTTCCCGCCGGTGCCTACTGCATTCTCAGCGAGACAGACCCGGGCAATTCCGTCAGCAACGTGATCTATGACGACGTCACCGGAGAGCCGGTGAGCTTCTGGCAGGTGCAGGGCGAGGTTGAGCGATCCTTCACGGTCGTGAATACCTTCGAAGTTGGCAGCATCACAGTCACCAAAGAGACATCTGGCGACGGTGCGGGGCTTTGGGACGACGCTGAGTTCACCGTTTCGCTGGCGTGTACCGCCGAGATCGATGGGGTGGTTGCAGATATCGATATTCCCGGTGGTCCGACTCGCACCTTCACCGTCGGCGAGACCGTGAGCTACGAGGCGCTGCCGCCCGGTGCCGAATGCGTCGTCACCGAAACCGACGACGGTGGAGCAACCGCGTCGAGCATCTCGCCGAACAACGGCGAGGTCGTTGTCGGGGGACCTGGGGCGCCGGTCGCCGTCACTGTAGACAACACCTTTGACCTCGGTGAGATCGTGGTGACCAAGACAGTATCGGGCGAGGCTGCCGAGTGGGCGACGCCGGCAAGCTTTACGGTCGAGCTTTCGTGCACATTCAATGGTGCGACGATTGTGATCCCAGGCGGAGCTTCTCGCGATCTCTCAGCGGCTACCGGCATGACCGCCACGTACCAAGATCTGCCCGACGGCGCAGCATGTGTGCTGGCTGAGACCGATCAAGCGAATGCCTCAGAAGTGACGTTCACGCCGGCCGACGGCGCCGTCATTGTCGAACCCGGCGCATCGGTGTCGATTGGTGTTGATAACCGCTACGACGTCGGCGGGATCGATGTGCGCAAGGTGATCATCGGTGAGGGCTCGGAATACGGCTCGCAGACGACGTTCTGGGTTCACCTTTCGTGCACCTGGGAGCTTCAGGGCGAGACCATCGAGATCGATGTTCCCGGAACAGCACTGCGTGCGCTGAATGCCGACAACGACTATCGCAACAGCTATCAAGGTCTGCCGAACGGAGCGGAGTGCTCGCTTACTGAAACCGATACCGGCGGGGCTGGCAGCGTGTTCATCCTCCCGCTGAGCGGTTCAGTCACGGTCGAAGAGAACACGTCGGTCGACATGTTCGTGGTCAACGTGTTCCGCTCCGGCGATCTCGTCATTCAAAAGGACGTCGTAGGAAGTGGCGCAGCAGATTTCGGGCAGGGTCCCTTCACTGTTCACGTGCGTTGTGTGATGACCACCGGCACCCTGTTGCCATTCGTGGTCTACGACGAAGAGATCATTCTCGGCGGCGATCAACCGCTTGAGGTGACGATCACGGGTATTCCGACCGGCTCAAGCTGTCACATCTCCGAGACGGATGCGGCAGGCGCCAACGAAAGCACGGTCGAGCCAAACCAGGTGATCATCGGTGGCCCGACAGACGACCCCGTGCGCGTTGTGGTCACCAACACCTTCTTGAGCGGCTCGGTCACCGTCGAAAAGCGGGTGAGCGGTGAGGGAGCTGACCAACGCGGAGAGGGCCCGTTCGAGGTGACCATGCAATGCAT